>NZ_WJWX01000005.1:0-132936 GCF_009661015.1 Brevundimonas sp. SPF441
GCGGGATCGGGGCCTTCACCCTGATTTCGGCCTCGCCCGAGACGGCGGCGACGGTCGGACAGGTTCTGCTGCACGACGGCCTGATCTTCTATTTCATCGCCTATATGGTCGGCGGCTACCTGATGTATGCGGTGCTGTTTGCGGCCATCGGCGCCTTCTGCGAGACGCCGCGCGACGCCCAGACCCTGATGGGGCCGATCATGATGATCCTGGTCGTGCCGATCCTGGTGATGCAGATGGCCCTGACCAGCCCGGATGCGCCGGTGGTCAAGGTTCTGTCCTGGATCCCGTTCTTCACCCCCTTCCTGATGAGCGCGCGCGCGCCCAGCGATCCGCCGCTGGTGGAGGTGGTTCTGACGCTGATCGGCATGTTCGCGACCGCCGCCTTCATGGTGTGGATCGCCGGGCGGGCGTTCCGCGCCGGCGCGCTGTCGGATGTAAAGCTGAGCTGGAAGAGCTTCGGCCGGGCGATCACCGGGCAGGCGTAGGCGGCACGGTTGTCTCCTCCCTGTCGCGTCGCGATGGGGAGGTGGCGCGGCGCTTCTTCTGTGGGACTTCAAGAGTCCTGCACAACGCTCCGCAGAAACGAAACGCAAAGAAAAAGGCCGCTTCCCGAAGGAAGCGGCCTTAAATCTTTCGGCTTTCGCCGGGGTCTTAACGACCGCCGGGAACGCGCGGCTTCGGCGCGGGCAGCAGGCCCTCGCGCTGCATGCGCTTGCGCGCCAGCTTGCGGGCGCGACGGATGGCTTCGGCCTTTTGACGGGCGCGCTTTT
The DNA here is from genome assembly GCF_009661015.1 of Brevundimonas sp. SPF441. Taxonomy (NCBI): domain Bacteria; kingdom Pseudomonadati; phylum Pseudomonadota; class Alphaproteobacteria; order Caulobacterales; family Caulobacteraceae; genus Brevundimonas; species Brevundimonas sp. SPF441. Next base: position 774 of record NZ_WJWX01000005.1, read on the forward strand.
CCGAGGGCTTCTCGAAGTGCACGTGGCGCTTCATTTCACGGAAGCTGCCCTCGCGCTGCATCTTCTTCTTCAGGGCTTTGAGCGCTTGGTCGACGTTGTTGTCGCGAACGAAAATCTGAACCAGGTTAAACTCTCCTTTGGCCGCCCGCCGCGTCCTGTGAGGGAGACGGGCGAACAAAATAAAATCGTCTTCCGACAGCCGGGCTCTCGGATGAAGGCGCGCTGATACACGAGCCGCCTCCTTCTGTCCAGATCGTCGCGACCATTCTTCAAGGCTCGAAACGCCATGACGACCGGCGTATGATCGCCCTTATGACCGAGACGACAGACTGGGCCAACCGGACCGAACAGACCGTGCTGGACGCCGCCATCGCCCGCGCGCCCGCACTCGGCTGGAATGCGCGTCTGGTACGCGAAGCCTGCGAGGCGTGCGGACTGTCGCAGGGCGACGAGGAACTGCTGCTGCCCAACGGCGCGCGCGATCTGGCGGCCCTGCTGTCGCGCCGCCATGATGCGCGAGCGCTGGCGGCTCTGGGTGAAATCGACGCCAAGTCGCTGAAGATTCGCGAGCGAATCGCTCGCGCCGTGTCCGAGCGGATGGAGGCGGGCGCCGCCGATCTGGAGGCCACGCGTCGCTGCGCCGCCTTCCTGGCCCTGCCCGTCAACGCCGATCTGGGGCTGAAACTGGCCTGGGAGAGCGCGGATCATCTGTGGCGCTGGGCCGGGGACGAGGCGACCGACTGGAATCACTATTCGAAGCGGACGATCCTGTCGGGCATCCTGATTCCCGCCCTGACCATGCGCTGGTTCGACGGACGCGAAGCGGCGGAGGCCTTCGTCGCCCGCCGGATCGGAAACGTCATGGCCTTCGAGAAGTGGAAGGCGGGCAAGGATTTCGACGCGCCGTTCCGAAAGGTCAGTGATGCGCTGAGCCGCATGCGGTATGGCGCGAAAGCCTAGACCTCGGCGGAGCGAAGCTCGGCGCGATTGTCGCGCAGCGCCTGATCGCGACCAGATTGGTGTCCAAGTTGGTATACCCCGACGCCTAGGATCAGAACTGCAACGCCAAGTATGGCCCCTGCCAGCACGCGTGAGCGGCCAGCTCCGTCTGAACTTCTTTGGTCTGCGCGCGGGCCATCGGCAGAGACCGATGAACCGATCAGGGCCATTGCCATCGCCATTAGGAACAGAACCATCGGGGTGTTCATATTCAGACGCTCTTGGCGATTGCAGATCGATTGTCACGCTCAGCGGCGTCTTTTCCTAGGCGCCCACCGAGGTCCACGCCGGCGACAATCAAGGCCAAAGTGGCCGCGGCTAAAGATACGCCGAGCGCGCCGACACGCGATGATCGGCGGCCATTCAGTGCGCTGATCACTACAACTGCGGAGGTCGAGACCAGCAGGAGCACGAGTGACAAGATGAGCGACAGCGACATGCATCGACCATGACCTAAGTTGCGTTCAGCGCAACTCAAATATCAGCTGGCACCCAGCACCCGGTTCACGTGGGCCATCTTGCGGCCGGGGCGGGCCTCGGCCTTGCCGTAGAGGTGCAGGCGTTCGTCGGACTTGGCCGACAGTTTGCGCCAATCCTCGACCTCGTCGCCCAGCAGGTTGGTCATTTCGATGCGGGCGTGGGCCGTCGTGGGGCCGAGCGGCCAGCCGGCGACGGCGCGGATATGCTGTTCGAACTGGTCGCAAACGCAGCCGTCCTGGGTCCAGTGGCCGGTGTTGTGAACGCGCGGGGCGATCTCGTTGACCAGAAGCACGTCGTCTCCGAGGTCGAACAGTTCGACGCCCAGAACGCCGACGTAGTCCAGCCCGTCCAGGATCGCCTCGGCGATGGCGCGGGCGCGAACCTGCGTCTTCTCGTCCACGGCGGCGGGGGCCAAGGTGGTGCGCAGAACGCCGCCTTCGTGCCGGTTCTCGCCCAGCGGATAGACCGCCATATGACCGTCCCAGTCGCGGGCGGCGATGACCGACAGTTCGCGCACGAAGGTCGCCTTGGCCTCCAGAATCGCGGGGCGACCGCCCAGGCTTTCCAGGGCGGCGGGCGCGTCCTCGACGGTGTGGATCCAGACCTGGCCCTTGCCGTCATAGCCTTCGCGACGGGTCTTCAGCAGGGCGGGCAGGCCCAGTTCGGTCAGGCCGACGACCAGATCGTCCAGCGTGTCGATGACGGCGAAGGCGACCGTCGGGGCGCCCACGGCGTTCAGGAAGGCCTTTTCGTCCACCCGGTCCTGCGACACGCGCAGCGCGGTCGGCCCCGGCGCGACCAGGGCGCCGGCCTCGGCCAGACGCTCGATGGATTCGGCCGGCACGTTCTCGAACTCGAAGGTGACGACATCGGCGGCGCGGCCCAGCGCCGACAGGGCCTTGGGGTCGTCATAGGCGGCGACGATCTGGCGCGCCGAAACCCGGCCGGCCGGGCTGTCGGCCTCGGGGTCCAGGATCACGACGTCGAAGCCCAGGCGCGATGCGGCTTGGCTCAGCATCCGGCCCAGCTGGCCTCCGCCGATGATGCCGAGGGTCGAACCGGGGGGAAGCGGAAGATCAGGCACTCAGTCCTCGACGGTTTCTGCGACGGATTCGGTCTGGGCGGCGCGGAAGGCGGCCAGGCGTCCGGCCAACCCCTCGTCCGACAGGGCCAGTATCTGGGCGGCCAGGATGCCGGCGTTGACGGCGCCGGCCTCGCCGATGGCCAGGGTGGCGACCGGAACGCCCGCTGGCATCTGCACGATCGACAGCAGGCTATCCATGCCCTTCAGCGCCTTGGACTGGACCGGCACGCCCAGCACCGGCAGTTCGGTCATGGAGGCGGCCATGCCCGGCAGATGGGCGGCGCCCCCTGCCCCGGCGATGATGACCTTGTATCCGGCGGCCTTGGCGCCCGTGGCGAAATCGACCAGGCGTTGGGGCGTGCGGTGGGCGCTGACGACCTTGGCGTCCCAGGCGACGCCCAGTTGATCCAGGCGATCGGCGGCCAACTTCATGGTCGGCCAGTCGGACCGGCTGCCCATGATGATCGCCACCGGGGTTTCGGAAGTCGCCATGTCTGCAAGGCCCCTCGCGGAAAGGCGCCGGTTACAGCACGCGGGTGACGCCCGCAACCGCAACACCGTGATTTCAGCCGCGTCGGCCCGTAATGTCGGCCTTCAATGTCGGCGGATCACGCTCTACCATCGTTCGACCGCGCGACGCAGACTGAGTCGCGCCTTCGGAGCCAACCCTGCGCCGTGACCGACGTGGCCGAACACGACCTGACCGCCGAGATCGCGCGCCTGCGCGTCGAGCTGGAAGCGTGGAAGACGCGCGCCGCGGCCGCCGAGGCCGCCGCCGACCACGATGTGCTTACCCCCGCCCTGAACCGGCGCGGCTTCATCACGGCGATGCAGCGGACCATGGCTTATTGCCAGCGGCACGGGGTGCCGGCGGTGCTGCTGTATCTGGATATGGACGGGTTCAAGAGCGTCAACGACAGCCTGGGCCATGCCGCCGGCGATGCAGCCCTGGTCGCGGTGGCCGAGCTGTTCCTGGCCAATCTGCGCGAGTCGGATGCGGTGGGCCGGCTGGGCGGCGACGAGTTCGCCCTGCTGATGTTGCACGCAGGCTATGAAGAGGGCCGGGCCAAGGCGCGTCAGTTGGCCGAGGCGCTGAAGACCGAAGGCTTTGTCTGGGACGGCCAGAAGACCGAACTGGGCGGCTCTTTCGGGGTGCGCGCCTGGGACGGCCATACCGACGCCGAGGTCTGGCTGACCGAGGCCGACGCCGCCATGTGGGTGAGGAAGAAGGGGCGCTGAGGCCCCTTCCCGCCCCTGCCGCTTAAAGCGGCAGTTTCAGCTGAATGCCGCCCATGTGGCTGTCGGCGTGGTCGCCGAAGCGGCCGCGATAGCCGACCGTCACCTTGACCGGGCCGAGCGAACCCTCGACGCCGGCGGAGGCCAGGAATTGGCCGCCGAACGGATCGTCGATCTCGCGCGACAGCACCTGCGCCGGGTTGTTGTAGAGACCGACGCGCACCGGATCGGAGCTGTCGTCCAGGGCGTCGCGGTAGCCCCCTTCGGCGAACAGGCCGAACCCGCCCATTTCCGCCTCGGCGCGCAGGGCGACCTCGCCGGTCAGGGCCTTCACGGTGCGATCGCCGTACTGATACTGGGCGCCGACGCCCTGTTCGTAATAGCCGTCCACGTCGCTGGACACGTAGGCTAGGGCCGCGCGGGGCGAAAGGGCGACGCCGCCCATGTCGAACCACATGCCGCCTTGCAGACGCGCGCCGCTGCTGAGCGCGCGGGTTTCAGCGGTGTGGACGATCGGCGCCAGGCTGGTGGTGCGTTCGATGTCGTCGATGTTGTCGCGCGCCACGCCGACGGCGGCGTTGACGAAGACATCGCCCGAGCGCCAGCCGCCATAGACGTCCAGGCCGAAGCTCTCGACGTTGAACTGCAGCGCCTGGCTTTCGACGTCGGTGTTGCGCGCCGTGCCGGCCAGCCCGAAGCGCCAGTTGGCCGAAGGTCCGGCCTCAAGCGCGATACGGGCGCCCCAGCCGTCGCTGGACGAGCTGGTTACCGAGCCGCGCGCGTCGGTGTCGACGCTGTCGATCAGGGCCGAGGTGGTGACGGACACGCCGGCCTCCCACGCTTTGCGACCCGACAGGGCCTCGCCGGCGGCGTCTAGTGCGTCCTCGCGGTGACGATAGGCCGTCTCGCCCTGCAAGGTCGATTGGGCGCCGATGTCGCCATAGTAGAGGTAGTCGGTCGCCAGTTGGGCGATGATCCGATGGCCCGCCGCCGTCGGATGGACATCATCAAAATAGAAATAGCTGTCTGGGTTCGCGCAAACCGTCACCCCGTTGAAGCACTTCTCAGTGATATTGGTGATGCCGAACAGCCCTGGATTGGCGGCCAGCGTGTCGCTGACCTTGAACAGGTCCATCATGATGATGTTGCTGCCTGGACGCGCGGCGGCGGTGGCGGTCAGATTGGCCTGTAGCGCCGTGTTGAAGGTGGTCACCGCATAGTCGGCCAGCGGAGCCGCCATCTGGCCGCGGAAGAGAGGCGTCAGGCTGAGCTTGGGCAGGTTGGTGACCAGGATGGTCCCAGCGCCGGCACCCGCCACGGTGTTGACCAGCGTGTTGACGTTAGTGGCAGCTGTAGTGGCGACCGGGGTGATGGCGGCGACCGGATTGGTTGTGAGGCCGGCGGCGGGCAGGCCTTGGAAGATGTCGTTTGCGCCGCCCAGGACGCTGACCAAGTCGGTCGAGCTGAAACGGCCGCCCGCAGCGGTGTAGCGCGACAGCTGGTTCAGCATGCCGAACGGCACGCCCGCCGAGGCGTCAGTGCGCGAGCCGCCGAAGGCGTAGTTGATGCTGCCCGTGACCGAGCCGTTGAAGTTGGCGGCGTTGAAACCCAGCAGTTCAACGAAGGTCGGACCGTTCGAGAAGCGCCGCGCATAGGGCGGCGACGGCGGCTGTGTCCCGCCCGAGATCAGAAACAGGTTGCCGTTGTCGCTGAGGCTGTCGCCGAAGACGACAAGACGGTTGTAGGTCTGGGCCGAGGCCGAGCCGGCAAAGGCGCAGGCGGCGAGCGCCAAGGCAGCGACGGCGCCGCCGGTGATGAAGCGTGACATGAATATCCTCCCGCAGCCGTCGTTGCGCGGCCGTTCGACGTGAGGATGCGCCAGTTCGCGCAGAGCGCAAGATGCCGCGAGGTCAGCTTTGAGAAGATATTTGCGAGCGACGTATCACTGCAACGTGCGGAACTTCAGCGTGCCCGGCACCGTCTTGAGTTCGCGCAGCGCCTCCGGGTCGTAGTCGCGGTCCACATCGGTGATGACATAGCCCGTGCGCTCGTCCGTCTTCAGGTGCTGGCCCAGGATGTTCAGGCCCGCCGACGCCAGGGCGCGGTTCAGTTCGGCCAGCACGCCAGGCTGGTTCCTGTGGATGTGCAGAATGCGGTGGGCGCCCGACACTTCGGAAAGTTGAACGTTGGGCAGGTTGACGCTGAACGTGGTGTCGCCCCGGTTCAGATAGCCCAGCAGGCGTTCGGCCGCGAACTCGGCGATGGCCTCCTGCGCCTCTTCGGTCGAGCCGCCGATGTGCGGCGTCAGGATCATGTTGGGCAAGCCCTGAAGCGGGCTCTCGAAGGGGTCGGCGTTGGTGCGCGGCTCTTCGGGGAAGACATCGACGGCGGCGCCGGCGACCCGGCCAAAGCCGATCGCCTGGGACAGGGCGCCGACATCGACCACATGGCCGCGCGCCAGGTTCAGGAACAGCGCGCCTTCCTTCATCCGGCCGAACTGGGCCGCGCCGAAGATGTTGGCGTTCTCCTTGCGGCCATCGACATGCAGGGTGACTACGTCGCTTTCGGCCAGCAGCGCGTCCAGCGAGCGCATGCGGCGCGCATTGCCCAGGGCCAGGCGCTCTGACAGGTCATAAAACAGCACCCGCATGCCCAGGTTTTCGGCCAGGACCGACAACTGGCTGCCGATCGCGCCATAGCCCACGATGCCCAGGGTCTTGCCACGCAGTTCCTTGGAGCCGGTGGCGGACTTGTTCCACTTGCCGACGTGCATGGCCGAGGACTTGTCCGCCACGTCGCGCATCAGGACGATCATCAGGCCGATGGCCAGCTCGACCACCGAACGGGTGTTCGAATAGGGCGCGTTGAACACCGCCACCCCGTGATCCGAGGCCGCGTCCAGGTCGATCTGGTTGGTGCCGATGCAGAAGGCCGCAACGGCCATCAGGCGATCGGCCTGTTCCAGCACGCGGCGGCTGACCGTGGTCTTGGAACGGATGCCCAGGACATGGACGCCCTTGATGGCCGCGATCAGATCGTCCTCGTCCAGCGCCCCCTTCTGGGTTTCGACCGAATAGCCCGCCTCTTCCAGCCGCTCGACGGCGGCGGGGTGGATGTTTTCCAAAAGCAGCATCTTCATGCGGCTGCGCGGGAAGGACCAGCGGCCGACAAGGCCTTCGGCATGCAGCACCTCGTCGAGCGACGCGGCCTCGGCGTCGGCGACCTGGACCACCGGCGCGCGGCGCATGACCTCGGTGAAGGCGTAAAAGGCGTCAGCGGCGCCCGCGATCTTGACCTCGGCGTCGTTCCAGCCGTCGCCCACCATGACGACGCGACCCGACAGGTTCAGGCCGTGAATGGCGGTCGGCTTGCCATTGGCGTGCGACAGGGGATTGGCGTCGTCCACGCCCACCACGCGGTCGTCGGCGTCATAGACCAGATCGTTGCACAGCACGCGATCGGGAGAGACGCCCAGCTCTTCGGCGACGGGCGAAATCACCTCGCGGAAACCGCCGGAGAGGATGACGACCTTGCCCTTATTCTGCTGGAAAAAATTCAGGTTGCGCCGCACCGACGCCGTCAGGTGGTCCGGCGCGGTCTGGGCCAGGGCGGCGACATGGGCGCGGGTCAACGGCAACAGCGCCAGACGGCGGCGCAAAGCCTCGCCGAATTCGACCTCTCCGGCCATGGCTTGATCCGTCAGGGCGGCGATCTGGGCGCGCGTATCGGCTGCGCCCGGCGCATCCGCCAAAGCGATGTCGGCCAAAGCCTCAAGGGTCTCGAAATCGACCAAGGTCGAATCGAAGTCGAAGATCAGGGTGGGGCGCGCGCTCATGGGCGGCGTCTTAGCGGCCTTCGCGCCTGCGGCAAAGCCGAGCGATGCTGCTCACTGTGGGCAGATGCGCTAAAAGTTTGCCGCCCGCCGCGATTTTCACCGGGCGAGCGGCACGAAAATATCAGAAGCGCGCGATGCGACGCACGTGGCTGTCGGGACGACGGCTTTCGAGAACTGCTGCGCCGACGGCTGCGGCGATGGTCGCCACCGCCAGCAGCGCGCCGCCTTCGCGGGCGTGGTCACGCGCATATTGACCGGCGTCGTCAGCATAGCGGCGCGCCGTCTTGCCATGCTTCTTCAGCGCCTTCTTGCCGTCCTCGCGGGCCGAACGGAACCAGTCGTCGGCGCGATCGCGCACGTCATAGGCGGTGTCTGCGGCGCGGTGGCGGGCGTCGCGCGAAAGCGCGCCGGCGCGTTCACCGACATCCTCGGCCCGGTGGCGGAAGGCGTCCACGGCGTCATGGAAACGGTCGCGCAGTTCGGACGTATCGACCCAGCCGCGCGGGTCGATACGCGACTTGATGCGCTGGTAACGGGTAGGGCCGCTGCGTTGCGTCAGATAGACGACGGCGACAGCGCCGAGCGCGACTGCGAGGAGGCTGCCGGCGGTGATGCCGGGGTGTTTGCGAATCTCTTCGATCGGATCGATGTCGCGGATCATCGGCGGAACCTCTTCAGTTATTGGCGTCATGAACGGAGCGACGGCTCCGCTTGAGCCAAAAGAGCGATCCGCGCTGAAATCGGTTCCGTCGCCCTCCCCCAGACCCGGCGGATTAGCCCCCTTATCAAGCCGCCCGCGGGCGCCTACATAGCCGCGATCCCGAAATGACGCCCCAAAGGACCTCGCCGTGACCGATCACGCGCCCAACATTCCCGTTTCCGACGATCTGGCCGCCGCCTTCCAGATCGAAGGCTGGCCCGTGCGTGGTCGCCTGGTTCGCCTGGGCGCGACCATCGACAACATCCTGGCCGCCCACGCCTATCCCGAGCCGGTCGCCGCCCTGTTGGGCGAGGCCTGCGCACTGGCCGCCCTGATCGGCTCCAGCCTGAAGTTCGAGGGTCGCCTGCTGGTCCAGGCCCAGGGCGACGGCCCCGTGCGCTATGTCGTTGCCGACTACGGCACCGACGGATCGCTGCGCGGCTATTGCCGCTACGACGAGGCCGAGGTGGCCGAGGCGTCGCAGGGCTTCGCCCGTCCCGGCGCCCGCTCGCTGCTGGGCCAGGGCGTCTTCATCATGACGCTGGATCGGGGCCCGGACTTCGAGCGCACCCAAGGGATCACACCGATCGAGGGCGAGAGCCTGTCGCTGGCGGCCGAACACTATTTCCAGCAGTCGGAACAGGTGCCGACCAAGGTGCGTCTGGCCGTCGGCCAGGTTCAGACCGAGGCCGGATCGCAATGGCGCGCCGGCGGGGCGATGATCCAGATCATCGCCGGCGACGAGGCGCGTGGTTCGACCGAAGAGGTCTGGGACCGCACGCGGGCCCTGTTCGGCACGCTGGGCGATGACGAGCTGGTCGATCCGACGATCTCGCCCGAGACGCTGCTGTTCCGCCTGTTCCACGAAGACGGCGTGCGGCTGGAGGGCGCGCGAGAACTGACGGCCGTCTGCCGTTGCTCACGCGAACGGATCGCCTCGGTCCTGGCATCGTTCGATCCCGCCGAACGCGCCGACATGTTGGAGGACGACGGTAAGATCCGCGTCACCTGCGAATACTGCGCCACGGTCTATGCGCTGGACCCCGACGAGGTCGTCGCAGAGCAGATTTGAATTGCAAAGGGCGGCTCCGAGAGCCGCCCTTCTTCTTTTAGCCTTCCAGATCCAGCGAATAGCCCGCCGAGCGGACCGTGCGGATGGGATTGGCGCTTTCGTCGGCGATGGCCAAGGCCTTGCGCAGGCGACCGACGTGGACGTCGACGGTGCGGGCCTCGACATAGACGTCCGAGCCCCAGACCGCGTCCAGCAGCTGCTCGCGGCTGAACACCCGCCCGGGGTGCTGCATGAAGTGGTCCAGCAAGCGGAACTCGGTCGGGCCCAGATGGACCTCCTTGCCGTTGCGCTTCACCCGGTGCGAGACGCGATCCACGACGATGTCGCCGTGGTTCAGGCGGTCGTCGGCCAGGCCCGGACGAATCCGGCGCAGGACGGCGCGGATGCGGGCGATCAGTTCGACCATCGAAAAGGGCTTGGTCAGATAGTCGTCCGCGCCGGTGTCCAGACCGCGAACCCGGTCGCTCTCCTCGCCGCGCGCCGTCAGCATGATGATCGGCAGGTTGCGGGTCTCGGCCTTGCCGCGAATGCGGCGGCAGACCTCGATGCCCGACAGCTTGGGCAGCATCCAGTCCAGCAACACCAGATCGGGCAGACGCTCGTCGATCTGGAGCATGCCCTCCTCGCCGTCGGCGGCGACGGCGACGTCGTAGCCTTCCTTTTCGAGATTGTACTGAAGAAGGGTCGCCAGCGCGTCCTCGTCTTCCATCACAAGGATATAGGGCTGCACGTCGGGTCTCCGGTCTCGGGTCAGTGCGTCGAAAGGTTGGGCGTCGGATCGGAGTCCTCAGCCGTGGGTTGGGCGCGAGGGCGTTCGCCCACGATGTCTTCGCCCGTGATCTCGTAGTGGACGGTTTCGGCGATGTTGGTCGCGTGGTCGCCGATCCGCTCCAGGTTCTTGGCCATGAAGAGCAGATGGGTGCAGGCGCCGATCGTGCGCGGATCGCCCATCATGTAGGTCAGCAATTCGCGGAACAGGGCGTTGTAGTGCTCGTCGACCTCGTCGTCGGTCTGCCAGACAGCGACGGCGCGATCGAGCTCCGAGGCCGTATAGGCGTCCAGCACATCGCGCAGGCGGGTCGAGACCAGCCGTCCCATCCGCTCGATCGAACGGGTCAGGGGCTGCATCGGCTGGGCTTCGGCCAGGATCAGCGCGCGCTTGGCGATGTTCTTGGCCAGGTCGCCGGTGCGCTCCAGATCGGTGGCGATCTTCATGGCGCCCAGGGTGCGGCGCAGGTCGCTAGCGACCGGCTGACGCAAGGCGATCAGGCGGATCGCCTTCTTCTCGATATCGCGGTGCAGGGCGTCCAGTTTCAGATCGCGTTCCACAACGGCGCGGGCCAGGGCGATGTCGCGCCGGGCGACGGAGTCGATGGCGTCCGCGACCTGGGCCTCGGCCAGACCGCCCATGCGGGCGATCTCGGCCGTGATCTGGTTCAGTTCGTCGCCATAGGCTTTGACGGTGTGCTGGTTCATCGGATTAGCCGAAGCGTCCCGTGATGTAGTCGAGCGTGCGCCGTTCGCGCGGATTCTGGAAGATGTCTTCCGTGTCCCCGGTCTCGACCAGACGGCCCATGTGGAAGAAGGCGGTGCGTTGCGACACGCGCGCGGCCTGGGCCATCGAGTGGGTGACGATGACGATGCAGAACCGCTCACGCAGTTCGTCGATCAGCTCCTCGATCCGCGCCGTGGCGATGGGGTCTAGCGCCGAGCAGGGCTCGTCCATCAGGATGACTTCGGGGTTTACGGCGATGGCGCGGGCGATGACCAGACGCTGCTGCTGGCCGCCTGACAGACCCATGGCCGACGATTGCAGGCGGTCAGCGACCTCTTCCCACAGGCCGGCGCGCTTCAGCGCCTTTTCAACGACCTCGTCCATCTCGGCCTTGGACGAGACCAGGCCGTGGATCTTGGGTCCGTAGGCGACGTTTTCGTAGATCGATTTCGGGAAGGGGTTCGGACGCTGGAACACCATGCCGACGCGGGCGCGCAGAAGCACCGGGTCGATGGAGCGGTCGTTGATGTCCTCGCCGTCCATGGCGATACGGCCCGTGACCTTGGCCCCGGCGATGGTGTCGTTCATGCGGTTCATGGTCCGCAGGAAGGTGGACTTGCCGCAGCCCGACGGGCCGATCAGGGCCGTGACGGTCTTGTCCGGGATGTCCAGCGAGACGTCATAGAGCGCCTGTTTGCCCTCATAGAAGACCGAGACGTCGCGCGCGGCGATCTTGATCGGACCGACGGGCGGGCTGTCGACCACGGCGGGGCCCGACCGGGGCGTAGCGTCCTCGACGCGCGGTTCGGCGGCTGCGCCCTTGGACGGGGCGATCTCGGGCAGGACCTGACCGCCCATGCGCGGCGCTTCGGTCGGATCGACCGAGCCGGCGCCGGTCTGGTCCTCGGCGGAGCGGAAAATACGGAATTTCATTCTCTTACCACCGACGCTCGAAGCGCCGCCTCAGGATAATGGCCGCCGCGTTCATGATGATCATGAAGACCAGCAGGACGATGATCGCCGCAGCGGTGCGTTCGTGGAAGGCCCGCTCCGAGGCGTTCTCCCAGATGTAGATCAGCGAGGGCAGCGCGCCGACAGGCTGGTCGATGGCGTGCGGCACGCCCGGCACGAAGCTGACCATGCCGATCAGCAGCAGCGGCGCGGTCTCGCCCAGGGCGTGGGCCATCGAGATGATGGCGCCGGTCATGACGCCGGGCATGGCCAGCGGCAGGACGTGGCTGAACACCGTCTGGGTCTTGGATGCGCCCATGGCCAGGGCGGCCTCGCGGATCGACGGGGGCACGGCCTTCAGCGCCGAACGGGTGGCGATGACCAGGGTCGGCAGGGCCATCAGGGCCAGGACCAGACCGCCGACGATGGGGCTGGCGCGCGGCAGATGCATCCAGTTGATGAACAGGGCCAGACCCAGCAGGCCGTAAACGATCGACGGCACGGCCGCGAGGTTGTTGATGTTGACCTCAATGATGTCGGTCAGCTTGTTCTTGGGCGCGAACTCTTCGAGCCAGATGGCCGCGCCAACGCCCAGCGGAATGGCGATCAGGGCCGTGACCATCAGCATCAGGGCCGAACCGACCACGGCGCCCAGGACGCCCGCCAGCTCGGGCTGGGTCGAATCGCCGTTGGTGAACAGGGCGGTGTTGAAGTGCGAGCCGATCACGCCTTCGGTCTGCATCCGGTCCAGCCAGGCGATCTGCTGATCGGTCAGGCGGCGTTGATCCTCAGGCGTCTCCCTGGAGATTTCGCCCTTCAGATACAGATCGGCGTCATCGGACAGCGGCACGGCCAGGGGCACGGTCTCGCCGATGACTTCGCTGCGCTTGGCGACCAGATCGGCGGCGACGAACTTCAGCTCCGACGAGAACAGCCGCTTCATCTGCGCGGCCTTCGTCCCGGCCGCGTCGTCCTGAATACCCATGCGGGCCAGCTGCTGCTCGGCGGCCAGTTGCTCGAAGTTTGAGCCCTGCGGATAGGCGCGGTCCACGCGCGCCGGGTCCATGAAGACCGGCACGGTGACGGTGTGGGTGTAGAAGGCGGTGTGGCCCTGCTCGACGATGCGCACCAGCAGCACGGCCAAGAACAGCATGGCGGCGGCGATGGCCAGGCGGCCATACCATTTGAAGCGCGTTTCCTTGGCGTGACGACGCTTCAGCCCTGCACGCAGGCGGTCGAGACGTCCCTTGGCGGCCGCGCCGTCGATCTGATCGGGGGTCGCGTCAGTCATATTGTTCCCGATAGGTCTGCACGATCCGGTGGGCGATGATGTTCAGCATCAGGGTGACCAGGAACAGGGTCAGGCCCAGGCCGAAGGCGGACAGGGTCTTTGCGCTGTTGAACTCCTGGTCGCCGGTCAACAGGGTCACGATCTGAACGGTGACGGTGGTGACGGTGTCCAGCGGGTTGAAGGTCAGGTTGGCGGCCAGGCCCGCAGCCATGGTCACGATCATGGTCTCGCCGATGGCGCGCGACACGGCCAGCAGCAGGGCGCCGGCGATGCCCGGCAGCGCGGCGGGCAGCAGAACCCGCTTCACCGTCTCGGACTTGGTCGCGCCCATGGCGAACGAGCCGTCACGCAGCGACTGGGGCACGGCGTTCAGAATGTCGTCGGACAGGGACGACACGAACGGGATCAGCATGATGCCCATCACCGCGCCGGCCGTCAGGGCCATCTGGTTCTGAACCAGAGCCAGGTATTGGCCGAGCCCGTCCAGCGGTCCGCCGATCAGGAAGAGGCCGATCTCGTTGAAGAAGACCCGCAGCAACGGCCCGACGGTCAGGGCGGCGAAGAAGCCGTAGACGACGGTCGGCACGCCGGCGAGGATCTCCAGCAGCGGCTTGATCACCGCGCGGGTCGTGCGGCCGGCGTATTCCGACAGATAGATGGCCGACAGCAGGCCGATGGGCGCAGCGACGCACATGGCGATGACCATGATCAGCAGGGTGCCGGCGAACAGCGGCACGGCCCCGAAGGCGCCCGAGGACCCGACCTGATCGGCGCGGATGGCGATCTGCGGGCTCCATTGGGTGCCGAACAGGAAGTCGAGAACCGGCACCTTCTGGAAGAAGCGGAAGCTGTCGAAGGCCAGGGAGGCGATGATGCCCAGGGTCGTCAGGACGGCGATGGCCGAGCAGACAAACAGGGCGCCGTAAATCCAGCCCTCGACCCGGTTGCGGGCGCGCGTCTGAGGCTTGATCTGCGTCAGGGCGAACAGGCCGCCCAGGATGGCGGCCAGGATGGCGGCGACACCGCCGCCCCACGACAGGGTGCGTTCGATGCGAACCATGCGGCGCGCCTCGACCGGCAGCTGTTCGGCCAGCGGGCGTTCCCAGATCTGCAGCGCGGCCTCTCCGCGACCCACGCGGTGGGCGTCGGCGAAGAAGGCGTCGCGACGGAACGGCTCCAGCGCCGCGACCGCATCAGGCGTACCGACAGCGGTCAACTGACGCTGAAGCGGGGCGGCGAAAACCGAGGCCAGGATCAGAACCAGAAGAGCCGGCGCGGCGACCCAGATCAGGGCATAGGCGCCGTGCTGGCCGGGGCGGGAATGGGGCTTTGCGCCGATCGCACGACGACGCGCCAACGTGCGTCCGCCCAAGAAGGCGGCCGCACTCAAGGCGACGAGGATCAGCAGATAAATCCAGATCATTCAGAAGTCCGAAGCGCCGCGCGCGAATCGACGACGGTCCTGAACATCGGGACCAACGCGGCGCGACTACTGCCTGCGAATGGTCAGCGGATTACGACGGGTCGATGACAGTTGGGTGACAGCGACCGTCCGTCGCGCCCTCAGCGTCGCTCGATCGGTTGCGGGAACCAGGCGGTGAAGGCGGCGCCCATGCCCGGTGCGCTTTCGACCACCAGACCGCCTTGGTGACGGTTGATGATGTGTTTGACGATGGCCAGCCCCAGCCCCGTCCCCTGCCGCTCGCCGCTCTTTTGACCCTCAACCCGGTAGAAGCGCTCGGTCAGGCGGGGCAGGTGTTCGCGCGCCATGCCGGGCCCATGGTCGCGCACCGTGACCGCGGCATAGGAGACGCCGGCCGTGCGGTCCGGCGTGACCAGCGGCAGTCGTGTCGCGCCAGGCATGCGCGAGGCCCAGGCCTCGTCGAACGACAGGTCCGAACGGACCGAGATTTCGACCGTGCCGTTGCGTGACGAATATTTGACGGCGTTGTCGAGCAGGTTCTGCACCACCTGCAATATCTCGTCCCGATCGCCGCTGATCGACGCCCTCGCCTCCCCCTGATCCAAGGCGATGGCGATCTCCTTTTCGCGCGTCAGAACGCTGATGGCGTCGACCACGTCAGAGGCGGCGCGGTCCAGATCGACGCGACCGGACGGCGGAATATGCTCGTTCAGCTCGATCCGACTGAGCGACAGCAGATCCGCGACCAGTCGCCCCATCCTATCCGCCTGGGCCGACATGATATCCAGGAAGCGGTCGCGCGCGACCACATCCTCACGTGCGTGGCCTTTCAGGGTCTCGATGAAGCCGCTGAGCGAGGCCAAGGGCGTGCGCAGTTCGTGGCTGGCGTTGGCCAGGAAGTCCACGCGCATCATCTCGATGCGGCGCGAGTCCGTTTCGTCGCGCAGGATCAGCAGGGCCAGCTCCGACCCGGCTCTCCCAGACGCCTCGAGTGAGAGCGGCCGGGTCCAGGCGCGCCAGCGTCGGTCGCGCTGACCGCCCGTCGCATAATCCGTGGTGCGCGCCGTCCCGCCGAAAAGGGCTTCGTCCACAGCCTCCAGCACGCCCGGTTCACGGATCACCTGAACCAGCAAGGCGCCTTGGCGCTGGATGCGAAGAAGTTCGCGCGCAGCCGCGTTCGCCATGACGATGCGTCGCCCGGCGATGTCATCCGGCTCGCCGCCGCTGACCACCAGCACCGGATCATCCAGCGCCTCGAACACCCGGTCGAGAAGATCGCCTGTCACCATGTCGATGGCGGGCTCGGTCGCAGCGCCTTGACTGGCCGCCGGCTCAGCCCTGGCCGCCTCGTTCATATTCAACAGCCAGGCCGAGGTCGCCACGATCACCGCCCCGCCGACCAGCCAGTTCGCGAGTTCGGGATGCAGGATCGCCAGCACCAGCAGGGTCACGATGGCGATGCCGATGCTGGCGCCGACCGTCCACAGCCGCGAGGTGGAGACCGGCGCGACAGGCGATGGCGAGACTTCGTAAGGCATGGGTCCGGGCGACCTCGAACTGAAGAACGATTCCGATCCTTGCACGGATTCTGTGACGGCGTGCCGACAGCCTGAGGCGCCCATAAGCTTCGCCGCACGGTTTCTTTAGGATTGTCGCCTATCGTACACCCAAGGGGAGGCCTCGTGGACCGCATCATCCATTGCATTGCGCACGATCACGACTGGCGGATTACGGTGTTCGCTGCGCTGATCTGCATGGCCGGTCTGAGCGTGTCGACCCATGTCATGCAGAAGATGGGCCGGCGCGACCCCGATCGACGACGCCGTGCGGTCCTGCTGGCCGTCATGATCGGGGCCCTGTCGATCTGGGCGACCCATTTCGTGGCCATGCAAGGGTTCGTCGCCGGCGTGCCGGTGCGTTACAATCCCTTTCTGACGGTCGCTTCCCTGGGGATCGCGCTGGCCATGATCGGCCTGACGATCGGCTCGACGTTGATGGGCAAGGGCCGCATGTGGCGCGTGCTGGCCGCCGTGATCGCCGTCGCCGGCGTCGGAGCCATGCATTACCTCGGTATGGCCGCCATCAAGGCGCCGGCGCACATCAGTTGGGATCCCGGCCTAGTCGCCCTGTCCATCATGGCGGCCCTGGCGATCGGGGGCGCGACGGCCTTCTTCTATCGTCGAGGCGGCCTGCTGCGCCTGCTGGCGACGACGACGGGACTGTCCGCGACCGTCATCGTTCTTCATTTCATCGGCATGGCGGCCATCACGGTGACGCCGGACCCGACCGTCGCCGCCGACCAGGGGCTGTCCAGCGAGGCGATGCGACTGCTGCTGGCCGCCATTCTGCTGATGATCTGCACGGCCGCCACCGTGCTGGGCATGATGGCCTATATTTCGCGCGCCACCGCACTGCGCCGTATCCGCGAGGCGGTGGACGCCATGCCCGACGGCCTGGGCTTCTATGATTCCAAGGATCGGCTGGTGCTTTGGAATGCGCGCTATGCCGAGGTGAACCCCGAGCTTGAGCCGCATCTGGTCGTCGGCCTGACCTTCCGAGAGGCCTTGCGCATCGGCATCGACGAAGGCCGCTATCAGGAGGCGGCCGGCCGCGAAGAAGAATGGCTGAATGAGCGCATGCAGGCCCGTCGTCAGCTTTCATCGAACAGCGAGCAGCAGGTCGCCGGCGGGCGTTGGCTGCGTATTCAGGACCGCCGTACGTCCGAGGGCGGGACGGTCACGGTCTGCAACGACATCACCGATCTGAAGCGCGACGCCGAGGCCCTGTCCGAAGCGCGCGACGCGGCCGAGGCCGCCAATGTCGCCAAGAGCCAGTTTCTGGCGAACATGAGCCATGAGATCCGCACGCCGTTGAATGGTGTGATCGGCCTGTCCCAGGCCCTGGCCAAGACCGATCTCACGGCTGAACAGCGTGAGATGCTGGATCTGATGCAGGCGTCGGGAAAGACGCTGCAGACGCTGCTCAGCGACATCCTGGATCTGGCGCGCGTCGAATCGGGCAAGCTGGAGCTGACCGAAGACGCCTTCGAACTGGCGACGGTCGTGCGCGAGGCGGCTCAGCTCTATGCGGAGAATGCGCGCGAGAAGCATCTCGACTTCCATGTGGATATCGATCTGGAGGACGACGTCTGGATCTTGGGCGATGCGGTGCGCCTGAAGCAGGTGCTGACCAATCTGATTTCCAACGCCGTCAAGTTCACCAGCAAGGGCTTTGTCGGCCTGATCGTGCAGCGCGGAGCGGATCGCCAGGGCTCGCCCGTGCTGCGCTTCACCGTCGAGGACAGCGGCATCGGCTTCGACGCCGCGACGCGGGCGCGCCTGTTCAGTCGCTTCGAACAGGCCGACGGCGGCATCACACGCAAGTTCGGCGGCTCGGGTCTTGGCCTGTCCATCTGTCGTCAGCTGGCCGAGATGATGGGCGGCGACCTGGGCTGCGAGAGCGAACCCGGCGGCGGCGCGGCCTTCATCCTGACTTTGCCGCTGAGACAGACCCAGGCCCCGTCGCGCAAAGAACCGGCGCCGGCCCAACCCGCCGTCGTGGAGCAGGCGCGGACGATCCGCGTGCTGGTCGCCGACGACCATCCGACCAACCGCCGCGTCATCGAACTGATTCTGGCGCAGACGCCGACGCAGATCGTGATCGCCGAGAACGGCGCCCAGGCGCTGGAAAGTTTCCGGGCCGACACTTTCGACCTGGTGCTGATGGACATGCAGATGCCCATCATGGACGGGCTGACCGCGACGCAGGAGATTCGCCTGCACGAGGCGACGATGGGCCTGGATCGCACGCCGATCGTCATGCTGACCGCCAACGCCATGCCAGAGCACGTCGCCGCCGGACGCGCGGCCGGGGCCGACCACCACCTGGCCAAGCCGTTCAACGCCGCCGAACTGCTGGGCATCGTCGCGGCGCCGACGTCGCTGCTGAAGGATCGCGCGCAGGCGGCGTGAAGCGGAACCTTTGACGGTTGCGCCTTGGACCTGATGCGTGTAATAGCCCGCGCTCTTGAATTCGAGGGTTCATCACCCCCGCCGCGAGAGCCCCGGGTTGGCGCGGCGTTTCCGTTGTTGTTGAGGCGAGCCACATGGCCGAGATCATTCTGAACGTGGACGTCCGCGATGGCGTCGGCACCGGCGGCGCTCGCGCTGCGCGTCGCGCCGGTTTCGTGCCGGGCGTCCTTTACGGCGGCGAGCAAGCCCCCGTCGCCATTTCGGTGAACGAGAAGGACTTCCGCAAGTCGCTCTACACCGGCAAGCTGCTGGGCCACCTGGTGACCCTGAAGTACGGCGACGAGACCCAGCCGGTCATCGCCAAGGACGTGCAGTTCGACCCCGTTTCGGACCGCCCCCTTCACTTCGACCTGATGCGCGTCGACGAGAAGGCTCCGGTCAAGATCGAAGTGCCGGTGCACTTCCTGAACGCCGATGAAGCGCCCTACTCGCGTCAGGGCGGCTCGCTGGAGATCGTCCGTCACGCCGTCGAGATCCTGGTCCGCGCCGACCAGATCCCGGAAGAGCTGGTTGTCGATCTGGCCAAGGCCGAAATCGGCGACACCATCCGCATCTCGGACATCAAGCTGCCCAAGGGCGCGGAAGCCACCATCACCGACCGCGACTTCGTGATCGCCACGGTCAAGATCTCCTCGGCCGCCCTGTCGGAAGCTGCTGACGAAGCCGCTGACGCCGAGGCCGCCCCGGCCGAGAAGACCGAAGACTGATCCTTCGTCGTTTCGACAAGATCACGCCCCGCCCGGTTCGCCGTGCGGGGCTTTTCTTTGCCTGACGCAAACGGCAAGAGGACGCCATGATCATCATCGCGGGGCTCGGCAATCCGGGCGGGAAATACGAAAAGAACCGGCACAACATCGGCTTCATGGCCGCCGACGAGATCGCGCGCCGGTGGCGGTTCGGGCCTGAGCGCGCCAAGTTCCAGTCGATCGTCAGCGAGGGTCTGGTCGACGGGACCAAGGTCCTGCTGATGAAGCCCCAGACCTATATGAACGAAAGCGGTCGGGCGGTCGGCGAGGCGGCGCGATTCTACAAGATCAAGCCGAGCGAAATCATCGTCTTCCACGACGAGATCGACCTGGCGCCCGGGCGGTTCCGCATGAAGACCGGCGGCGGCGCGGCCGGCCAGAACGGCATCCGCTCCCTGATCAGTCATCTCGGCGCCGACTTCCGACGTGCGCGCATGGGCATCGGCCATCCGGGCGAGAAGGAACTGGTCATGCCCCACGTTTTGGGCGACTTCCACAAGGCAGAACAGCCCTGGCTGGACGTCATGCTTCAGGCCTGCGCCGACGCCCTGCCTTTCGCGATCGCCGGCGACGACGAACGCTATCAGGGCGAGGTCATGCGCCTGGCCCCAGCGCCCAAGTTCAGCCCCCGCCAGGCCGCGCGCGGCGAGCTTTAGGACAAACCGCCGCCTATCGCGCCGTCGCAAAACGCCGTAGAGGCCAGACGTGACCCGCGCCCAGGCCGACAATTGGTCGATCTCGCAATCGCTCGCCTTCTTGGCGGCGGTGTTTGCGCTCGTGCTCGGAACCCTGTTGCCGTTCGCGGCTCTCGCGGCGGTCCAGCCGGGCCACCCGCTGGTCATCTGTTCGGCGGAAGGCCCCCAGACGATCCAGTCCGGCGGTATGGACGGCCCGGTCAACAAGCACGTCGGGGCCAAATGCGCCGCCTGCGTCATGCCGTTGGCCGCCGCCCTGCCCTGCCCGCCTGCGCCCGAGCCGGCGCCGGTGGTCCGCACCGTCGAGCGTGTCGTCTATGTCGCCGCCAGCGTCAGCCCGCCGCCGCCCGCGCGCGCGCCGCCGCGTCCGCCGTCCACCGCCCCACCCCAAGCCTGAACCAGACCCAAGCCCGCGCCGTCCTCAACGCCTGCGCGCCGTCTCGTTCTGATTTCAGGTTCATTCCATGTCCTTCAAGACTACCGCAGCGCCCTGCGCGCTGCTCCTCGCCGCCCTCTCCAACGCCGGTTGGACGAGCCCCGTCCTGGCCCAGCAGACGCCCGAACCGGCTTTGCTGGACAGCGTCATCGTCACCGGCCGCCGCAACGCCGAGGATCCGCCCATCGTCGCAGACGCGCGACAGCGGCTGTCGCGCACGCCGGGCGCCGTCGCTGTCATTTCAGCCGAATCCTATGCCGACCGGTATGCGACCAATCTCGCCGACGTGCTGCGCGATGCGCCCGGCGTCTATGCCCAAAAGAAGTGGGGCGGCGACATTCGCCTGTCGATTCGCGGATCGGGCATAGGCAATGCGGTTCACAATCGCGGCGTTCTGCTGGCTCAGGACGGCGTGCCGTTCAACGAGGCCGACGGGTTCGGTGACTTCCAGCTGATCGACCCGCTGATCGCCCGCTACACCGAAGTCTACAAGGGCGGAAATGCGCTGCGGTTCGGTGGAGCCCTGCTAGGCGGGGCGGTCAATCTGGTTACGCCGACGGGGCGCACGGCCTCGTCCAACCTGAACCTGCGCCTGGACGGCGGCTCCTATGGAGCCGTGCGCGCCCATGCCGAGGTCGCGGGCGTTCGCGGCGACTGGGACGGTTTCGCCGCCGTAACGGGCCAGAGCGTCGATGGTTGGCGCCAACAGAGCGAAGGCAAGGCGCTGAACCTGTCGGGCAACATCGGGCGCAGCTTTGGCCATGATCGCGACGTTCGCCTGTTGGCCTCGTGGGGCGACATCCATCAGGAGATTCCGGGCAGCGTCAGTCTGTCCGACGCCCTGACAAATCCCGAGGCGGCCAATCCTGCCAATATCGCCCTCAACTATCAGCGCAATATGCGCTCGCTTCGCACCACTTTGCAGACCCGCTGGAGGCTGGACGACGCAACGGTGTTCGAGGGCGCTCTCTATGGAACCTGGAAGGATCTGGACCATCCCATCTTCCAGGTCATTGACCAGCAGAGCCGCAACTACGGCGCCTTCGGCCGGTTCGATTGGCAGGGCCAGATCGGCGGGATGCGCGCCGACGCCTTCTATGGCGCCTGGTATCGACAGGGTGATCTGGACGCCAAACAGTGGGTCAATGTCGGCGGACAGCAGAACGGTTTACGCGCCCGCAGCTTCCAGAACGGCAAGGGGCTGGATGTCTTCGGCGAGGGGCGGCTGTTCGTGACCGACCGTCTGGCGCTGGTCGCGGGAGGAACCTGGGGGCGCGCCGAGCGGGACTATCAGAGCTATGTCGTCCCCGGCGTCGTCGGCACGATCGATCTGACCACCGACAAGACCTTCGACTGGTTCGCGCCTCGCGCCGGCCTGTTGTGGGAGAGCGAGGATGGCGCCCAGGTCTTCGCCAACGTCACCCGCTCGATCGAGCCGCCCAACTTTTCGGCCTTGTCGCCGACCGCCGGCGGCTATCAGCCCCTCGTTCCTCAAGAGGCCGTGACCTGGGAAGTCGGCACGCGGGGTCGGCGGGGACCGCTGACGTGGGACGTGACCGCCTATCGCGCCGATCTGAAGCACGAACTGCTGAACTTTGCTGTAAACGCCGCCCTGGGCATACCGGCCGCGACCTTCAACGCGGGACCGACCATCCACCAAGGGATCGAGGCAGGGCTGGATTGGCGGATCGCGCCGGAATGGCGGCTACGCCAGACCTACGCCTTCTCCGACTTCTATTTCGACGGGGACAAGGTCTATGGCGACGGCCATCTACCGGTCGTGCCGCCGCACCTGTATCGCGCAGAGCTTCGCTACGACGATCCGGCCGGGTGGTTCATCGCGCCCAGCGTGGAATGGTCGATCAAGGATGCCTGGGTCGATTACGCCAACACACTGAAGTCGCCGTCCTACGCCGTCGCGAACCTGAATATGGGCTGGACCGTCAATCACCGACTGACGGTGTTCGCCGATGTACGCAACCTGTTCGACGAAGCCTATGTGTCGAATTTCGGCGCGGTCACGGACGCCCGGGTGGCTACCGTGTCCAAGGCCGTCTTCTTCCCCGGCGACGGCCGTTCGGCCTATGTCGGCGTCAGGATGAGCTACTGATGGCGCGCAATCTCGACAAGACGACGCCAGACGACCTGTCCGACGCCTATCGCGCGGTCTGGCGCTGGCATTTCTATGCCGGCGTCTTCGTCATGCCGGTGCTGATGCTGCTGGCCCTGACGGGGGGGCTTTATCTATTCAAGGACGAGATCGACGGCTTTCTGTATCGCGACATGATCCGCGTGCCGGCGGTTCAGGCCGAAGCGGCGCCGGATGCGTGGGTGGCTTCGGCCGCCCAGGCCGCAGGCGGCGGGCGGGTCGCCAATCTGGTCATGCCTGCGCGCGACGATCAGGCGATCCGGCTGCGGGTCGATCGACCCGATGGGATGCAGAAGACGGTCTTCGTCGATCCGCACACCGGCCGGGCCACCGGCGTCATTCCGGCCGGCGGGTTCATGGAGCTGGTCAAGAAGACGCACAGCCTGACCCTGCTGGGGCGGCCGTTCAACATCCTGGTCGAAATCGTCGCCGGCTGGACGATCATCCTGTTCGCCACGGGGCTTTATCTGTGGTGGCCGCGCGGCCGGGGCGTGGCGACCTTTGCACTGCAAACGACAGACAGCCGCCGCCGACCGTTCTGGCGCGACCTGCATGCACTGACGGGTTTCTATGTCGGCGGAGTGGTGCTGTTTCTGGCCGTGACCGGCATGCCGTGGTCCGCGGTCTGGGGCGACAAGGTCATGGGGGCGGTCAAGGAGACGGGGCTCGGTCGGGCGCCCGCACCCGTCGCCGGCGCCTGGCAGAGGGCGCAGCACCACGATGCGCCGGTCGGGGCCGGCTGGACCATGGAGGGCATGGTGATGACCCACGACCATGCCGGCCATGGCGGCCTGGCGCAGGTTCTGCGGGTCGCGGATCAGGCCCACTTGGCGCGCCCCTATACGGTGAACATCCCCAAGGCCGATGACACAGCCTATACGCTGACGACCCAGGCGACGCGGGTTCAGGACAGCCGGTCGCTCTATGTCGATGCGGCCTCCGGGCGGCTGCTGGGCGACATTGGCTATGACCAGTTCGGCGTCGGCGCCAAGGCCATCGAGTTCGGCGTCTATACGCACCAGGGCACGCAGTTCGGACAGGCGAACCGCATCGTCATGCTGCTGGGCTGCATCGGCGTGTGGCTATTGTCGATCAGCGGCCTGGTCATGTGGTGGAAGCGCCGCCCGCCCAATCTGTCGCGTCGACGCCTGGGCGCGCCGCCCGCCCCGCCGGGACCGCGTGCGCGCGCCGCTGTCCTGGGCATCGTCCTGCCCCTCGCCATCCTCTATCCCCTGACAGGACTGAGCCTGATCGCGGCCGTATTGCTCGACCGAGCCCTACGGCCGATGATCCGGCGCCGTTCCGCCGCCTCGTGAAAGACCTGACGCCATGAAGATCAAACTCGCCCTCGCCGCCGCCGCCCTGTCGCTGGCGGCCTGCGATCCGTCCGAGCCGGCCAAGGCGCCCGCCGCTCAGACGCCGACGGCGACCGCCGCCGTGAGCGCGACCGACGCCTGGTGCCGCCCGTCGCCGAACGGGGCCAAGGCCGGCGGCTGCTACGTCACCCTGACCGCCGCGACCGATGACAGGCTGACGGACGGATCGACGCCGCGCGCCGGATCGCTTCAGGTTCACGAGATGAAGACCGAGAACGGCATGATGAAGATGGCCGAGCTGACGGCGGGCCTGCCCCTGCCCGCCGGTCAGGCCGTGGCCTTGGCGCCGGGCGGCAACCACCTGATGCTGATCGGCCTGACCGCGCCTCTGGTCGACGGCGAGACCGTGCCGTTGACCTTCCAATTCGCATCGGCGCCGACGATTACGGTTCAGGCGCAGGTTCGCCAACCGGCCATGGACGGCATGGATCACGCCGCCCACTGACCTCAGTTGAAGCGCGAGCCTGACAAACCGGTTCGAACCGGGTAAAGGCTCGCGCCTCACGAGGAATACCATGGCTCTTAAAGTCGCGATCGTCGGCCTGCCCAACGTCGGCAAGTCCACCCTGTTCAACGCCCTGACCAAGACGGCGGCGGCCCAGGCGGCCAACTATCCGTTCTGTACCATCGAGCCGAACACCGGCGATGTGGCGGTGCCCGAGGCGCGTCTGAACGCCCTGGCCGAGATCGCCGGATCGAAAGAGATCATTCCGGCCCGCATCACCTTCGTCGACGTCGCCGGTCTGGTGCGCGGCGCCTCCAAGGGCGAAGGCTTGGGCAACCAGTTCCTGGCCAACATCCGCGACTGCGACGCCGTGGCCTTCGTCGCACGCTGCTTCGTCGATGATGACATCACCCACGTCGAGGACCGCATCGATCCGATCGCCGATCTGGAGATCATCGAGACCGAGCTGATGCTGGCCGACATGGAAAGCCTGGAGCGTCGCCGGCCGCAGCTCGAGAAGCGCGCCAAGGGCGGCGACAAGGAATCCGTCCTGACGCTGAAGCTTGTCGATCTGGCCCTGGCCCAGCTGAATGCCGGCAAACCCGCGCGCACCGCCGAGGTGTCCAAGGAGGACATCAAGGCCTGGCACATGCTGCAACTGCTGACGGCGCTTCCCGCCCTCTATGTCTCCAACGTCGAGGAAGGCTCGGCCGACAAGGGCAACGACCTGTCCGACAAGGTCGCGGCCCGCGCCGCCCAGGACAACGCCAACTCGGTCGTCATCTCGGCCCAGATCGAGTCCGAGATCGCCGTGCTGGACGACGAGGAACAGAAGGAGTTCCTGGAGACTCTGGGTCTGGAAGAGCCCGGCCTGAACCGTCTGATCCGCGAGGCCTATAAGCTGCTGGGCCTGCAGACCTATTTCACGGTCGGTCCCAAGGAAGCGCGCGCCTGGACCATCAATGTCGGCGACACCGCGCCCCAGGCGGCCGGCGTAATCCACACCGACTTCGAAAAAGGCTTCATCCGCGCCGAGACCATCGCCTTCGACGACTTCGTGGCCCTGCGTGGAGAAGCCAAGGCGCGCGAGGCCGGCAAGCTTCGCGCCGAAGGCAAGTCCTATGTCGTCAAGGACGGCGACGTGATGAACTTCCTGTTCAACTAGGCGGCGCGGCCGGCGGGGTTTCGGCCCCGTCCTTCTTCATCATCTTCGCCAGCGGATTGGCGGGTTCGGGCGCGCGCGGCGACGCCGGGCAACGCGCCAGTTTGGCTGTCAGCATATCGCGATCCACATAGGTCAGGGTCAGCACATCTCCGGCTGCGCCCATATGCACACGCTCGCTCACGGCCCGGCCCTGCGCCATGCACGACAGGGCGGCGACATAACCTGAGCCGCGTTCGTCAATTCGCACGATGTCGCACTTGCGGTCATAGGCGTCGAACCGCATCGGCGTGATGGTGATGGGACTGTTCTGGCCCTGCGGCCGAGCGCACCAGGCGGGATTGGCCGCCCACACGCCCACGAAACTGCGGGGCCCGCGAGACGCCAGCGACGAAGGTCCCGGCGCCTCGACCGGCTGCATGGCTTCGGGCGTGCGAAGCGGCGCGGCCGGTTCATTCGGCGGATTGACCCGATCGTCTCCACAGGCCGCAAGGAGGGCGAAGGCGCCAAGCGCCGCAAGCAGGGCCGTTTTCATCTCGCCACAACGCAACGGCCAAGGTTCAGGTTCAACGCACCTAATTATTGCGGTTGATTCTGATAATCGTTCGCATTAACACCCTGCCAATCACTAAGCGGGGCTATTGATGCGTACTCTCTTCCTCCTTTCCACCGCCGCGACCGCCATTGGGTCGGCCCTGATCGCCCAGCCCGTTCGCGCCGAAACGCCCGTCACCGTCTCGCCCGCCACTGAGGTCGATCCGGTCGTCGTCCTGGGAACCCGTTCACGGCGCCTGGCGTCGAATGTCCCCGGCACGGTGAGCGTCATCGACGCCGAGCAGATCGAGAGCCTGCTGGCGGCGGACATCAAGGACCTGATCCGGTTCGAGCCGGGCGTCAGCGTCCCCACCTCCCCTGCGCGGTTCAGCCTGGCCCTGTCCGGCGCGGGCCGCGACGCCAACTCCGGCTTCACCATTCGCGGCATGGGCGGCGACCGCGTGCTGATCATCAACGATGGCGTGCGTCTGCCGGCGGGCTTCTCTTTCGGGGCGCAGGCGGTGGGTCGTGGCGGTTACAACGATGTGGATCTGGTCAAGTTGGTCGAGATCCTGCGCGGCCCGGCTTCCGCGCTTTACGGCTCTGACGGCATCGCCGGCGCCGTAGCCTTCACCACCAAGGATCCGTCGGATTTCCTGGTCGGAGATCAGACCTTCGGCGCCCGCGGACGCGGGGCCTACAACTCTGCGGACGAAGGCTGGACCGAGGGCGTGGCCTTCGCCGGTCGGTCAGGATCGCTGTCGGGCCTGTTGGCCTATACGCGTCGCGATACGCAGGAGACGGAGAACAAGGGATCGGTCGCCGGCGTCGGCGCGACCCGTACCGAGCCCAACCCTCAGGATTTCAGCTCCAACGCCTATCTCGGCAAGCTGGTGTGGGAGGTGAAGCCGAACCACACGCTGCGCCTGACCTATGACCATCTGGACTCGAAGATGGACGGCGACGCGCTGAGCAGCCGCTCGGCGACCGTTTTGGCCGTCACCGCCCACGACGAAACCCAGCGCGACCGCGTCAGCGGGGACTGGCGCTTCCAGGACTTCGCAGGCCTCAGCGACGGCTCGGTCTCGGTCTATTGGCAGGACGCCACGACGCGTCAGTACACGTTCGAGGATCGCGTGACCCTGGCCGACCGCGTGCGCGACACAACCTTCGACAACACTGTCTATGGCCTCGCCGCCCAAGGCGCCCGCGTCTTCGGCCAGGGAAGCGCGGTTCAGCACCGCGTCACCTTCGGCGGCGACTGGTCGATGACGAAACAAGAAGGACTCCGCGACGGCGTGACCCCGCCGGTGGGCGAGACCTTCCCCATCCGCGCCTTCCCCAAGACCGAGTTCCAGCTGGCCGGCCTGTTCTTGCAGGACGAGATCGAACTGCTGGATGGGGCGCTCAGCATCATTCCGGCCGTCCGCTATGACTGGTATGATCTGTCACCCAAGGTCGACGCCCAGTTCCCTGCGGCGGCTTCGGGCCAGAGCAACGATCACATCTCGCCCAAGCTGGGCGTGGTCTATTGGACCGGGGCACACCTGGGCGTCTTCGCCAACTACAGCCTGGGCTTCCGTGCGCCGTCGCCGATGCAGGTGAACAACTATTTCGAGAATCCGGTCTTCGGCTATCGCTCGATACCGAACCCGAACCTGTCGCCCGAGACCAGCGAGAGCGTCGAGGCCGGCTTCCGTCTGCGCGACATCGATGTGGCGGGCGGCAAGTTGCGGCTGAACACCACCGCCTTCGCCACCCACTACGACGACTTCATCGATCAGGTAGTGGTCAGCGGCACGGGCGTCCCCGGCGTCGATCCGCTGGTCTATCAGTACGTCAACCTGACCGAGGTTGACATCCGGGGCCTGGAAGCGCGCGCCGACCTGTATTGGGACAACGGCTTTAGCCTGATCGGTTCTGCCGCCTACGCCGAGGGCGAACAGACCACCGATGGCCGTCGAACGGCGCTTGGCAGCATCGATCCGGTGAAGGTGGTCGCGGGCCTAAACTACGCTGCGCCGTCTGGCGCCTGGGGCGGATCGGCGACCGTCACCTGGTCGGGCAAGAAGGACCAGACGACCTATAATCTGTCGTGTGCGAACGCCTGTTATCTGGGCGACAGCTTCACCCTGCTGGACCTGACAGCCTATTGGAATGTGACGGAGCGGGCGACGCTGCGCGCCGGCGCCTTCAACGTCTTCGACGGGACCTATGGCTGGTGGAGCGATGTGCGCGGTCTGTCCGCCACATCCACCGTCAAGGATGCCTACACCCAGCCCGGCCGCAACTTCGGCGTCTCCCTGACCCTGCGCCTGTAAGCGACCATGAAATCTTCCCCTACTTCAAGGAGCCGCCCGATGCGCGCCATTCTGATCGCCGCTGCCCTGCTGACGACGACGGCTCCGGCCGCCCTGGCCCAGGAGGCGACCGCCACGACCACGGCGACTGCGACGCCGGCCAACGCCTTCGAACGGGATCGCCAGTCAATCCTGGCCCAGGCCGGTCAGTACCGCGTCCACTTCGACATGCGCGAGAACGTGAGCTTCCGCGCCGATTACGACCCGCTGGAAGAGAAGCTGTCGGGCGGCAGCGAGATCGTGCGCGTCGTCTACGACAAGGGCGACCGCATCAGCCTTCAACACATCCTGGTGATGGAGCATAAGGGCCAGGTGATGGTCATCAAACACTGGCGTCACGATTGGGTCTATCAGCCCCAGACGGTCCTGACCTATGCCGGGCCGAACCAGTGGACGTTGACGGCGGTGCCAGAGGCCGAGCGCGCCGGCGCTTGGTCACAAACGGTATGGCAGACCGACGATTCACCTCGCTACGGCGGCATCGGCCGCTGGACCTATGACAACGGCATATCGGCCTGGACCTCGAACGCCACGTGGCGGCCTCTGGCGCGTCGCGATGCGGTGCGCAATCCCGTCTATGACCGGTATCTCGGCACCAACCGCCATATCCTGAAGCCGGACGGCTGGGTGCATATCCAGGACAATATGAAGATGTCCGGCCGAGCCGGCGGCGAACCCATCGCCATCGTGCAGGAAGACGTGATCAACACCTATGACCGGTCCACCAGTTATTCGCCCCAAGCCGGCGACGACTACTGGATCGAGACCCAAGGTTTCTGGTCCGCCGTGCGCGACGCCTGGGACGCCGCCATCGCCGCCCATAACGGCGTCCATCTGCTGGAGGCCGGAGACACGGGCTCCGTCACCGGCAGGCCGTTGATGGATCTGGCGCAACAGATCGCAGACGGCAAGACGACCGAGGTGGACGCTATCGCCAAGGCCCGCGCCCTGATCGCCGAGGCCACGACGCCGCGCTGACGATCCCACAGCGCGGAGCGTGAGACGGCGGCCGCTTCATCCGGTCGCCGTTTTGCGTTTCAGCTCAAGACCACGCGGCCGTCGATCATACGGAAGGCAACGCCGGTGCGCTGGAACAGACGCGCGATGACGGCCGATGGATTGGCCGCACCCTGGTCCAGCAGCCGCTCGACATCGCCGCGCAGCGACGGGTCGCGCGACGTTCGGGTCAGGGCCGTCAGCCATTCCTCGCGGCTGAGCACGCCGTCCGGCTGGCGAAGCAGAGGTCTGAGGAAGTCGAACCAGTCGCCGCCGGTCCGCTGGCGTTGCGCGCCTTCCGCCGCCAGGGAGAAGACAGCCCCGCAGGCGTAGTAGGCGCGGTGTTCGCCCCGGGCGCCGGCCTGGGCGATCGGCTGGCGGGCCAGGTTGACGCAGTCGTCCACCTCGGACTGAAGCTCGGCCCGGTCGTCATAACTTGCATCGAGGGCCTTCAGGGCGCGCACAGCCATCAGGTCGGCTCCGCCCTCGGTGATCCAGGCCTCATCGGCGAAAGCGTAGCGCACCGTCTGTCCCAGCCAGAAATGCGCCCCCTCATGGCCGATGAACCAGCGCGAACGCTCCATGATTTCGGGCTGGGGCGAGGTCACGCCCCTGCCCTCGAACGACATGACGATCAGGCCCGGCAAGACGCTGCCGCCCATGCTGGTCATGCTTTCGGTCGGTCCGTTCCAGGCCACCATGACGATGGGCGTATCGCCGCCAGAGCCCGGCGCGCCGAGGCGATCGCGGTAGTAGTGACCGACACGCGGCGCAAAGCCCCGGATCTCCTCGCCGATCCACGGCGGCAGATTGGGGTCCATGACGGTCGATAGCCCATCGCCCGGCGTCACCGTCGCCTCGCCCAGCAGGACATAGCTGCGCTCGTCCGTCGTGGTCAGTTCGTCGCGGCGGCGCCCGTTGAACAGGACGGGTCCGTTCTCGTCCCGCCACGTCACGCGCGAGGGACCGCCATCCAGGCGGATCCGGTTCAGGTCGTCAGGCACCTGTTCGGCCGCCTGGGCCGACCGCAAAGCGAAGACATCCAGTTGTCGCGTCGGCAGGGCCACCGCGCCATTGGAGAACAGCAGGGTCGGATATTCGGCCTCAAGATCCACCGCCTGCGGTCGAACGCGGAAGCGGACTTCGCGCGGCACGGGACCGCCATCCGTGCTGCGGATGATGTCGTAATGACCGCGTCGCTCCATGACGACGCCGGGCGTCTCGACCGTCCATTGGCGCGGCCGCCAGGGCTGGCGTGAATCCTGTTCCAGCGCCGAATCCTGGAAGGCCCAGACCGGCACGTCGCGCCCAAAGCGATAGTCGATGTTGAGGTGATCGCCGTCGCGGGTCACCGTCACCTGGGGTCCGCCTTCCTCTTGAAAGGTCGCCGGCGCCGACATGGGCCCGGCGGCGCACGCGCCGCTCATTAGGGCGAGGGCCAAAACGGCGGGCGAGGCGAAGGCGTGGACGCGCAAGGGCGATCTCCTGAAGGGCGCTCGGCGCGAAGCCTAGCGGTCGTCAACGCGCCGCGTCAGCTTACGGTTTCGTCAGGCTGATGCCCGTTCCAAGGCGCGCCCCGCCGCCGCCAGTTCGCCGGCCATCACGGCCTTCAGCCGCTCCGGCGCCAGGATCTGCACCTGCTCGCCCCAGGTGAAAAGATGCCAGGCCAACTCGCGCATGCCCGAAGCGCGGAACCGCACGATCACGCCGCCGTCCCAATGATCCTCAAACGACTGGGTCGGGTGCCAGCGCCAGCTCCTGGCCTCGGCCGCGCCCTCGGGCGCGATGCGCAGCACGACGTCCTCGATCTCGTCCTGATAGATGCCGAAGGACTGGCTGGCGAAGACGCCGAGGTCGAAATCGGCGGGCGGCACGGCCATCCCCTCCTGCGGGGCGACGTGGCTCATTCGGTCCAGGCGGAAGGTCTGGATGCGGCTCGTCTCGCGGTCGGCGGCGACCAGATAGTTGGCCCGGCCGAACATGACGCCGCACGGCGCCACGCTGCGCCGACGCGGCTCGGCCCCCGGACGGGAATAGGTGAAGCCCAGCGGCTGCTGCGCCAGCACCGCCGCGCGGATGGCGGTCAGCATGGCTTCGTCGGCGGAGGGTCGAGGGCCGGCCTGGACCGCAATGGTCTCTGCCCGGACCAACGCCTCCAGATCGGGCGCCATCCGGTTCAGCGTGGTCGAACGCATCGCCGCCTTCAGCTTGCGCTCCAGCCCCTCCAGCGCCGTGGCGCGCGCCGGTTCGCCGGCGGCGCGCAGGGCGGTCGCGGCCTTGGACAGTTCCAGCATTTCGGTTGCCGTCGGGGCCTGTTCGAAGGCCGACAGGCCGCCCCGGATGCGCCAGCGTTTGGACGGCGGGTCCGAGACCTCGTCCACCTGGGGAAACAGCATCAGAACCGCGTCGCGCATCCGTTCGGCGGTGCGGCGGCCGACGCGCATGTCGCGCGCGATCTCGTCCAGGCTCAGCCCTTCGGCGCTGGCGGCCATGCGGCGCGCCAGATCGATCACCATCGCCGCCTTGTCGTGTCTCAATGCTTTCGCCGATCCCTACGTCCGTTTCTGACGCAACACTGCTTCATATCGACATCATCGACAAGAGGCCCCGCTTCAGGAGATCATCAGATGGCGCGTTTCCAACCCACCCAGACCGTCAACGCCAGCCGCTACATCATCGTGCCGTGCGAGGCCGATGGGTCGTCCGACCTCGCCGTGATCTGGGACCGGCTGGAGGAACAGGTGGTCGACGTCATTTCGGCCGCCGCCAGCAGCCGCTACTCGGACGAGGACATGCTGTGGGACGAAGGCCGCACCGGCGACGTGTCCCCGGAATGGCGGATGGCGGCCTGAGCTCAGGCCGCCTTCGGCTTGGTCCAGCGATCGATCATGCGCTGGGCCGGCTGCTCGACCAGTCGGTGCGCCACGACGGCGACGGCGACGATGAAGCCGAACATGGCGACGGCGAACAGGTCGTTCAGCCAGACCGAGCCAAAGTCGATGCGACGAACCGGTACGAGGTCCAGCTTCCTGGCCACGATCATCATCACGGTCAGGATAAACATGTGGACCATGTAGATGGCGAACGACCACCGCCCCAGGGTGACCAGCGCCGGATGGTCCAGCACGCGTGACAGCGCCCCCTCCTCGCCGGCGAAGACCCAGATCGGCGCCACGAAGATCAGGGTGACGGCCACGGTGATCGGCCCCTGAGCATAGCCGATGAAGACACAGGCCGCGACGATGGCCGCGATCTCCAATATCGTCGCGGCGCCGCCCTTGAGCCGCGGAATGCGGGTCCAGAGCCCCTGCAGCAGGCAGCCCAAGAAGAAGCCGTAGACCGCGCGCGGCACGGCGAAGTCATAGGTCGTGTTCATCCAGCGCCGGGCGTAGCTGAGCACCAGCACGCCGCCGATGATCGCCAGCACCAACCCGATCCAGCGGAAACGCTTGGGCGCGATCAGCACCAACCCCGCGAAGATCAGATAGCAGGCCCATTCGGCGCTGAGCGTCCACGACGGCCCGTTCCAGGTCAGATAGGGATGCACATGCCAAGCCTGGATCAGCGCCAGATTGGTGAAGATCGCCTCGATCGACCGATCCCGCGTGAACGGCGGAGCGCTGTCGAAATGCAAGATCAGCCGAGCCAGCTCCAACCCGATGAAGGCCGCCAGCATCAGCAGATGCAGCGGCCAGATCCGCCCGAAGCGCCGCACCATGAACCGCCCGGCGTCGCGTCCCGACTTCAGTCGGTTCGCATAGGCATGAGCGATGACGAAGCCCGACAGCACGAAGAAATAATCGACGAACAGATAGGAATGCTGAATGAAACCCCAGTCGCGCCAATGACTTGCGACCGGCATGTGGAACATCACCACAAGGATGGCGCACACACCCCGCAGGGAATCCAGAGCCTCAAAACGGCGATGGGCGGCAGGAAGAGGTCCGGACAATGTGTTCACGGACGCGTGATAGCGCCGGTCAAGGTTGCGCGATAGGGGTCTGACGAGACTTCAGTCCGCCCCGGCTTTGAGCGCACGAACAGCGCGACCGCAAAGGTCGCGCAGAACCGCCTGATCGACATCTTCCAAACGCGAAACATAGAGGCAGCCCACGCCGGTCTTCACCTTGCCCAAGCGGGCGATAAGCTCGGCACGTTCAGGGAAATCCCCAGCGACATAAAGCACCAGGTTGGCTTTTCGCGGCGAGAAGCTGATCAGCGGCCAGCCGCCCTTGGGGCTGCCGTCGTTGCCGAACCCGACGATGGACGATCCCCAGAGCACGGCCGGTTCACCGGTGATGTCCGACATCAGTGCGGCGACGGCATGAGCATCAGACCGTCGGCGTGGATCGTCGATCGCAGACAGGAAGGCATCGACAGAGCCGTCGGTGGGGCCGGTCTTGGGCGTGCTGGCCATGGCTCAAAGCCCCTTCACGATCCCTTCGACCATCTTCTTTGCGTCGGCGAACAGCATCATGGTGTTGTCGCGGAAGAAGAGTTCATTCTCCACCCCGGCGTAGCCCGAGCCCATGCCGCGCTTGACGAACAGCACCGTGCCGGCCTTTTCCACATCCAGGATCGGCATGCCGTAGATGGCGCTCGTCGGGTCGGTCTTGGCGGCGGGATTGGTCACGTCATTGGCGCCGATGACGAAGGCGACGTCGGCGGTGGCGAATTCGGCGTTGATGTCCTCCAGCTCGAACACCTCGTCATAGGGAACGTTGGCCTCGGCCAGCAGGACGTTCATATGGCCCGGCATCCGGCCGGCGACCGGGTGGATGGCGTATTTCACCTCTACCCCTTCCTCCTTCAACTTGTCGGCCATTTCACGCAGCGCATGCTGGGCCTGGGCCACCGCCATGCCGTAGCCGGGCACGATGATGACCTTGGACGCATTCTTCATGATGAAGGCGGCGTCCTCAGCCGAGCCCTGTTTGACCGGCCGCGTTTCCTTGGCGCCGGCGGGACCGGCCGCCGCATCGCCGCCGCCGAAGCCGCCCAGGATGACGCTGACAAAGCTGCGGTTCATGCCCTTGCACATGATGTAGCTGAGGATCGCGCCCGACGACCCGACCAGGGCGCCGGTGATGATCAGGGCGATGTTCTCCAGCGTGAAGCCCAACGCCGCCGCGGCCCAGCCGGAATAGGAGTTGAGCATCGACACCACGACCGGCATGTCGGCCCCGCCGATGGGGATGATCAGGGTCGCGCCCAACACCAGCGCGATCAGGAAGACGCCCCAGAAGGCCCAGGTCGCCGCGCCGTTCGTGCCGATCAGGATGCCGATCAGGAAGACCAGACCCAGCGCCAGGCCGACGTTGATCAGATGCCGCGCCGGCAGGATGATCGGCGCGCCGCTCATGTTGCCGTTCAACTTGGCGAAGGCGATGACCGAACCGGTGAAGGTGATGGCCCCGATGGCGACGCCGAGGCTGAGTTCGATGATCGACAGCGTCTTGATGCCGTTTCCGTCGTCGGACAGGATTCCAAAGGCCTCGGGCGCATAGATCGCGCCGATGGCGACGAGGCAGGCGGCCATACCGACCAGGCTGTGGAAGGCTGCGACCAGTTGCGGCATGTCGGTCATGGCCACGCGTTTGGCGATCAGGGCGCCTGCCCCGCCGCCGACGATGACGCCGCCCGCGATCAGGGCCAGGGTCACGGTATCCAGCGCCCCCGTCGTGCCCAGCGTCAGCAGGGTCACGCCGATGGCCAGCGCCATGCCGACCATGCCGAAGGTGTTGCCCTGACGGCTGGTCTCGGGGCTAGACAGCCCCCGCAGCGAAAGGATGAACAGGACGCCTGAAACCAGATAGGCCAGTGCGGCCAAAGATGCGTTCATCACGCCCCTCCCCTCAAGACGTGCGGGCCAGCCGCCACAGGGCGGCGGCGATGAACAGCGGGCCGATGAAGAACAGGGCCCATTCGAAGACGCCCAGCGGCCGGTCCTGCGTTACGACGCGAACCAGAATGGCCGAAAAGACCAGAGCGATGCCGCAGTCATGCAGCCGCTGGCGCTTGATCGGAGCCTTGGCCCCGAACCAGCCGTACAGCCACAGGCCGAAACCGATGCCGGTCGCGACCCAGGATCCGGTGATGGCGATCTGCGAGGCGTCCGTCACGAAGACGCCTCGGGCGCGGCCTTGGCAGCCGGCCGCTCCTTCTTCTTGTACATGGCCAGCATCCGCCGCGTGACCATGAAGCCGCCGAAGATGTTGACGCTGGCCAGGGTGACGGCGAGCACGCCCGCGCCCTTGGCGATCCAGGCGCTGGGGCCGGTCGCGTCACCGGACACCGCCGCCGCCGCGATCAGGCCGCCGACGATGATGACGCTGGAAATGGCGTTGGTCACAGCCATCAGCGGCGTATGCAGGGCCGGCGTCACGCTCCAGACGACGTAATAACCGACGAAGATCGCCAGCACGAAGATGGCCAGGCGGAAGACGGTGGGATCGACGTGTTCCATCAGTGTGTTCCCTTCAGACCTTCATGCACCACGGCGTCGGCATGGGTGACCACCGCCGCCTTCAGGATATCGTCTTCGAGATCGACCGCCAGACCGCCGTCCTTGATCAACAGGCCGACGAAGGCGGTGAGGTTGCGAGCGTAGAGGGCGCTGGCGTCTGCGGCGATGCGGCCGGGCAGGTTCGACCAGCCGACGATGGTGACGCCATTCGCGGTGGTCACGACCTCGTTCAGCTTGGAGCCCTCGACATTGCCGCCCGCCTCGACCGCCAGATCGATGATGACCGAGCCGGGTTTCATGGAGGCGACATGGGCGGCGGTCAGCAGCACCGGGGCGGCGCGGCCGGGGATCAGGGCCGTGGTGATGACCACGTCCTGCTTGACCACATGGCTGGCGGTCAGTTCGGCCTGTTTGGCCTGATATTCGGCCGACATGGGTTTGGCATAGCCGCCGGCGGTCTGGGCGTTCCTGAACTCCTCGTCCTCGACGGCCAGGAACTTGGCGCCCAGGCTTTCGACCTGTTCCTTGGTCGCGGGGCGGACGTCGGTGGCGGTGACGACGGCGCCCAGGCGACGCGCGGTAGCGATGGCCTGAAGCCCCGCGACGCCCACCCCCATGATGAAGACCTTTGCGGCGGCGACCGTGCCGGCCGCCGTCATCATCATCGGGAAGCCCTTGCCATAGGCGTAAGCCGCCTCGATCACCGCGCGGTATCCCGCAAGGTTCGCCTGGGACGACAGGACGTCCATGACCTGGGCGCGGGTGATGCGGGGCACGAACTCCATGGCGAAGGCGGTGGCGTTGGCCCCGGCCAGGGCGTCGACGGTCGCCTTGTCCCGATAAGCGTCCAGCATGGCGATGACTATGGCGCCGGGCTTCAGCGCGCTGGTTTCCTGGGCCGTGGGGCCGCGCACCTTCAAAACGATGTCGGCGCCGTCCAGCACGGCGCGGGTGTCCGGCTTCACCATCGCGCCGGCGGCGACGTAGTCGGCGTCGGGAATGGAGGAGCCAAGACCGGTCCCGGCCTCGACCGTGACGGTCGCCCCCAGGGCGACCAGCTTCTTGACCGTCTCGGGCGTGACGGCGCAGCGCGTCTCGCCTTCGCGACGTTCACGGGTGACGGCGATAGCGACGGCCAAGCGAATCCCCTCGTTCTTTTCGTTGAACGAAGGTTAGGCCGTTCCGGCGCAGGCCGTCAAAGCACGGTTATGCCAAAGCTTGGCGAGGGCGCGTGATTTCAGACCGCCGCAAGGCGATCCGATGCAAGGCTCAGTGCGCTGCGCCCGGCTTGGACTTCAGCGCCACGAAGCCGACGCCGCCCAGAACGACCGCGCCGATGACGGCGGCCATAAAGCTGCCGCCCGGGTGGAACCACAGCGTCAGGAACAGCAGCAGCACGGCGATGGCCAGGCTGCCCCACTTGGCCAGGTTCAGGAACAGGCGGTAGGTCGAGACCTGTTCGCGCACTTCCATATGGCCGTGCAGATAGGCTTGCGCATCGGCGTCGGCAGGTGCGTTGGCGGTGTCGTGCAGGTCGGCCATTCGTGGAATCCCCTCGTCGTTATTGCGGACTTACACCGAGGCGACCGCCCCGCTCAAGCCCGCAGTCATGCCTTGGTCAGGCCAGCGCCTCGAACTGATCGACCAGCCGCTCCAGCCTCCGACAGCCGACGCTCCAGAAGGCCGGGTCGCGCGGGTCCAGACCGAACGGCTTCAACGCCTCGACGTAGGTCCGCGATCCGCCGCCGGCCAGAAGCTCGCGATAAAGCGGCGTGAAGCCGGTCGGATCGTTGCGACGCGCCTCCATCAGCGCCGCCACCAGCAGGTCGCCGAACGCGTAGGCGTACACATAGAAGGGCGAATGAACGAAGTGGCTGACATAGGCCCACCAGTGTTCATAGCCCGGGTTCAGCTTGACCGACGGCCCCAGCGAAGCGCCCATTTCCTCCAGCCACAGTTGGTTGATCCGCTGCTGCGACACCTCGCCCTGCAGGCGCTCGTCATGGAAACGGGTCTCGAACCGGTGGAAGGCGATCTGGCGCACGACGGTGTTCAGCCCGTCCTCGATCCGACCGGCCAACAGGCCGCGCTGCTCCGATTTGGGCGCCGTGGCCAAGAGACGATCAAACGTCAGCCCTTCAGCGAAGATCGACGCCGTCTCGGCCAGGGTCAGGGGAGTGTCGGCCAGAAGCGTGCCCTGATCGGCCGCCAGGGTCTGGTGGACGCCATGACCCAGTTCGTGCGCCAGGGTCAGGACGTCGCGCCGCTCGCCCATCCAGTTCAGGAAGACATAGGGGTGGCGGTCGGCGGTGACGGGGTGGGCATAGGCGCCCGACTGTTT
Source organism: Brevundimonas sp. SPF441 (assembly GCF_009661015.1). Lineage (NCBI taxonomy): Bacteria > Pseudomonadati > Pseudomonadota > Alphaproteobacteria > Caulobacterales > Caulobacteraceae > Brevundimonas > Brevundimonas sp. SPF441. The sequence goes on from NZ_WJWX01000005.1 coordinate 39,077, forward strand.
GCCCGGCCGCGCCCGACCGTCGATCCACGGCTTGTCAAAGAAGCCGCCGGCTCGGTCGGCGAAATCGCCGCCCAGGTCAGAGAAACTGTCCAACACGATCTCGCGCCCCTGGGTCCAGGTGAAGGCGCGCGGCGTCGTGGTCTCGATAGGCGCGTTGCGGTCCCAGTGGTCCAGGCGCGCCTTGCCCATCGCCTTGGCCTTCAGCGCATAATAGCGGTGCGACAGGCGCGGATAGGCGGCGGCGACGGCCTCGGCCATCGCATCCACGGCCTCGCCATCCACCTCGTTGCCCAGGTGACGGCTGTCGGCGGGACGTTTGAAACCGCGCCAGCGATCCTCCATCGCCTTGTCGGCGGCGACGGTGTTCAGCACCAGGGCCAGGGTCGGGGCGCGGGCGGCCAGCGCCTCAGACAGACCCTCGCCGGCGGCCTTGCGGCGTGCGGGCTTGGCGTCCGACAGGCGGTTCAGCGCCTCGGCCAGCGTCAGTTCCTCGTGGCCCGCCTTTGCGCGCAGGGCGGCCAGTTGCTCATCGAACAGGCGCGGCCATTGGGCCGTGATCGGGCCGCGCTCGGCGATGAAGGTTTCCAATTCGGCCGACAGCTCATGCGGCTTCATCGCCCGCACGCGCCGCAGCCAAGGCCGCCAGCGCGCCGCGCGCGCATGGGCGATCAGCGCCGCTTCCAGCGCCGCATCGTCGATCTGATTGATCTCCAGCGTCAGCCAGACGGTCGGGGTGGCGATGGCGGTGATCTTCTCGCGCACATCGGCCTCGAACCCTTGCGACGTCGCATCGTCGCGCGCGGTCGAGGCCGACAGGAAGGCGTAGGCGCCCAGCGCACCCAGCACATCGGACGCCTGCTCGTACAGCTGGATCGCGCGGTCCAGCGCCTCGCCCAACGCCTGCGCGTCCTGATCCGCCGCCAGCCGCCCCTTCAGCCCGTTCAGCGCCTCGACCAGACCCCGCGCCTTTTCCAGATCGGCGGCCACCTTGGCGTCGTCGCGCGACGCATAGAGGTCGGTCAGGTCCCATAGCGGGGCTTCGGTGTTGGGCGTCTTGAAGGGAGCGTTCATGCCCCTGTTCTGGGGATGCGCGACGACGGCCGCAACCGTCCCTTGCGCTTTCTCGGCGTCACGGCCCGTGCAATCCTGCCTTTCGGAGACGCGTGAATGACCGAAACCCTGCAACATGACACCGGCCGGACGGGCCTTGGCGGGGGCTCGGTCCTGTTTGCGATTCGCCTGGCGACGGGTCTGGTTCAGGGGCTGGCGCTCTATCTGCTGTATCTGGCGGCCGACAGCCGCGTCTGGCCCGAAACCCAGCCGGTGGTGTTCGGCGCCCTGGCCTTGGCGGCCGGCTATGTGCCGGTGGTGCTTCTCGCCGGCGTGGGCCGGGTCAAGCCGCTGGCCCTGATCCTGTGGGCGGCGGCCGCAGCCGGCGTGTTGGCTCTGTTGGGCGCCCACGATGTTGCTCGCCAGGTGCTGAAGCCGCAAGAGGAGCCGCCTTTCCTGAGTTTCCCCGTGCTGGCCTTCGGCGCGGCGGCCCTGTTCATCGCCCACCACCTGATCGTGCCCGGGATCCGCGAACGACGCTGGATCGTCGACTATCCCGACTATTTCGACATCGCCTGGAAGGCGGGGGTGCAACTGGCTCTGTCGCTGGGCTTCACCGGCGCCTTCTGGATCCTGCTGCATCTGGGCGCGGCCCTGTTCAAAATGATCGGCCTCGGCTTTCTGCAGCACCTGCTGAGCGAGGCGTGGTTCGCCATTCCGGTCACGGCCCTGGTCTTCGCCACCGCCGTCCAGCTGACCGATGTGCGCGACGGCCTGATCCGGGGCGTGCGGACCGTGGCGTTGATGCTGTTGTCCTGGCTGCTCCTGGTGATCACCGTCCTAGTCGGCGGCTTCCTTCTCGCCCTGCCCTTCACCGGATTGGACGGGCTATGGGAAACGCGCAGCGCGACGGCGCTGGTGCTGTCGGCCGCCGCCGCCCTGATCGTGCTGATCAACACTGCCTATCAGGATGGGCGCGCCGACAATCTGCCGCCGGTCGCTCTGCGATACGGCGCGCGGGCGGCGTCGGTCCTGATCGCGCCGTTGATCGTTCTGGCCGCCTGGGGCCTGGGCTTGCGGATTGGCCAGCATGGGTTGACGCCCGATCGGATCATCGCCACCGCCTGCACCCTGGTCGGCGCGGTCTATGGCGCGGGCTATCTGCTGGCGGCCGTGAAACCGGGCGGCTGGATGAAGCCGCTGGAGCGGACCAATGTCGTCGCGGCGGTTCTGGCGGTTCTGGTCATCCTGGCCCTGTTCAGCCCGCTGGCCGATCCGGCGCGGCTGGCCGTGCGGGATCAAGTGGCTCGACTGGAACGGGGCGCCGTGTCCGCTGAAGCGTTCGACTACGACTTCCTGCGGTTCGAGAGCGGCAAGGCCGGCGAGGCCGCGCTCCGTCGTCTGGCCGCCTCAACCGATCCTCGCATCGCGCGAAACGCCCGCGCCGCCCAGGCCCGCCCCTGGCCATCTGGCGATACGGCGCAAGGACTGCAAGCGCGCAAGGCCGCCATCCGCCTGAAGGCCGTCGATGGCCAATCCGTGCCCGCCAGCTTCATCGATCAGTTGGACACGCAGGTCGACGTGCTGTTCAGTTGCAATGCGGAAACGCCCTGCGTCGTGCGATCGACGGACCTGAATGGCGACGCACGAACTGATCTGCTGGTCGCCACGGCTCGCGAAATTGTCGCCTTCGATCAGGACGCTCAGGGCCAGTGGCGCGTGACGGGTCGATACGGCTTCACCTGCGGGCGCAGTGCCGAGCGGATGAATGCGGGCCTGTCGAAGAGCGTCGCGACGGCCCCGGCCGCCCTTCCCGACCTGGTTGTCGACGGCCAGAGATTGCGCGCCATCCCCGAGGTGCGATGCGACGCGACAGAGCCGCGTTAACGGGACGCTCACCACGCCGTGTCACCCGATTTTCACCTCGCCACCCTAGGAATCGTCCCGAAACGATCCATCCGTGACGGGTTGGGCGACAGGACAAGGGATTTTCATGGCCAAGACCATCCTGGTCGTTGACGACGATCCGACCCAGCGCCGGTTGATCCAGGCCGTGCTGGAGCGGGACGGCAACGCCGTGGTCCATGCCGCCAGCGGCGGCGAGGCCATCGACCGGATGACGCGCGGCGGCGGGGCCGACCTGATCCTGCTGGACATGGTCATGCCCGAGATGTCGGGGCTGGAATGTTTGGCCGAACTACGCAGCGCCGGGATCAATGAGCCGGTGATCGTCCTGACGGCCAACGGCGGCATCGACATGGTGGTCAAGGCCATGCAGGCCGGCGCCCAGGACTTCTTCGTCAAACCGGTGGGCCCGGAACGCCTATTGGTCGGCGTGCGCAACGCCATGCAGATGAAGCGCCTGACCGCCGAGGTCGGGCGCCTGACCAAGCGCGTCCAGGGCCGCACCAGCTTCGACGATATCGTGGGCGACAGCCCGCCGATGCGCATGGTCAAGGCGTTGGGCGCCCGGGCCGCCAAATCCTCGATCCCCGTCCTGATCACCGGCGAGAGCGGCGTCGGCAAGGAGGTCATCGCCCGCGCCCTGCACGGCGCCAGCGACCGGGCCGGCAAGCCCTTCGTCGCCGTCAACTGCGGCGCCCTGCCCGCCAATCTGATCGAATCCATCCTGTTCGGGCATGAGAAGGGCGCCTTCACCGGCGCCGTGGACAAGACGCTGGGCAAGTTCCGCGAGGCGGACGGCGGCACCCTGTTCCTGGACGAGATCGGCGAACTGCCGCTGGACATGCAGGTCAAGCTGCTCCGCGCGCTGCAAGAGGGCGAGATCGATCCCGTGGGCGGCAAACGCCCGGTCAAGATCGATGTGCGCATCGTCTCGGCGACCAATCGCGACCCCGCTCAGCAGGTCAAGGACGGCGCCTTCCGCGAGGACCTGTTCTATCGCCTGAACGTCTTCCCGATCGAGGCCCCGTCCTTGCGTGACCGGCGCGAGGACATCGCGCCCCTGGTCGATCACTTCATCGCCCGCTTCAACGCCGAGGAGGGCAAGCGGATCGCCGGATGCGCGCCCGAGACCCTGGCCTTGCTTCAAGGGTTCGACTGGCCCGGAAACGTGCGACAGCTGGAAAATGCAGTGTTCCGCGCCATTGTGCTGGCTGATGCGCCGTTCCTTCAGCCGCACGATTTCCCGGCCATCTCCGGCGTCGCCGCGCCCATGCCCGACGCCCAGCCCCTGAAGGCCGCCACAGCCGCCGGCGCTCAGACCGACGCCGCCGCGCAGGTCGATCAGCCGATCCGTATCCTAGACGAGCGCGGCCATCTGCGCACGCTCGAGGACATCGAACGCGACCTGATCCAGCACGCCATCGAGGTCTATGCAGGGCACATGAGCGAGATCGCGCGCCGCCTCGGCATCGGCCGCTCGACCCTGTATCGCAAGGTCCGCGAACAGGGCCTGGAAGGTCAGCTCAAGGAAGCGGGTTGAGTCTCTCGCAATTTATGGGGTGAGCTGATCACTCCGACGGCTTCCTGCCCCACCGCCGTTTCGGCTCTTCGCAATTGGCCTTGGCGGTGATCTCTTTGAGCTTGCGGCCCTGCATGGCCGAAAGAGCCTGGCCCGGCGCGCCCTTTTCGGGGTCGGCGAAGGCGCGGCCGTGGGTCTTAACGCGCTCGCTGACCGAATCGATGAATTCGCCTTCCCATTCGGACAGGGAAACGCCTGCCTTGTCCGCCGCGCGGCGAGCGCGTTTCAAAGCGTTCAGCGCGGCGCGTTTGGCGGCCTCGCGCTGTTGCTCGAAGGGGCTTGGCGCGGGCTTTTTTGTAGCGCTACCGCCCTTCAGGCTGCTTGAGCGCAGCTTGGATGCGCCATCGCCTTTTAGGCCGCCTGACCGCGACAGCCCGCCTCCTGGCTTGAAGGGGGTGCGCTTCAAGCCGGGTCAGCCTCAGATCTCGCCGAGCGCCGACAGATAGAGGTCCAAGATGGCGTCCTCTTCCTGGCGCTTGGCCTTGTCCTGCTTTCGGATGCGGATGACCTTGCGCAGGATCTTGACGTCGTAGCCCTCGCCCTTGGCCTCGGCGAAGACCTCCTTCATGTCGGTCATGACGGCCTGCTTGTCCTCTTCGAGGCGTTCCAGGCGCTCGATGATGGTGCGCAGACGGCCCTGGGCCGTCGCGTTGAGAATGTCGGGACCACCGTCGAACGAGGCGTCGTCAGCCATGAGGCATACTCCAGAAATCAGGCGCGGACGCTAACCCTGCGGACAGGCGCGCGACAACCGCGAACACGAAAAAGGCCGCGGACAGAAATCCGCAGCCTGTGGATCGTCATCTTTCAAGCGCGCTATCGCCCTTCGGGCGGCTTGAGCGCGATCCAGCGTGCGCACGCCGCCGAAGCGGCGCGCAGCGAACGCTGCTTAGCCCTGCTTCGCCTTGAAGCGCGGGTCGGTCTTGTTGATGACGAAGACGACGCCCTTGCGACGCACGACCTTGCAGTCGCGGTGGCGGGTCTTCAGCGACTTGAGCGAGCTACGGACCTTCATGGTCGGACGTCCTGAAAGAAACCAATAAGAAAGCCGCTGACCCGGTCGGATCGCGGCGGAGGCGGTCGTATAGAGAGAGGGGTTCGGAAGGTCAAGCCGCCAAAGGCCGAAACCGCAGACAACCCAGTCGCCGTCTGCCTGGCGACCCCTTATACTTCGCGTGCTCAAGCAGCCCGAAGGGCGATAGCACACTTAGAAAACTATGGAGGCCTGACCTCCGAGTCGAACGGAGGGTTTACGGGGTTGCACGCCCGCCGCGTCGCCGCTCCGCCATCAGGCCGTCAGAGCTGGTGCGTCATTACGACACACACGTCTAAGGCGTCCAATACAAAGGTGGTTAACGGCGCGCCTTACACCCGAGCGGGGAACAGTGAAGCAACGCATTCGCGCCGCGCGCGCTTTAGGGCGTCGAAATGGCCGTTCGCGCGGATGTCATTTCGTGTCTGACCCCGGGGGCTTTAGTTTGAATCTCATGCGCTTTTCCTATCGCCTTCTTCTCATCGGCTGCGTCTCGGCCTGCGCGCCCATGTTGCCGGAGCCGCAGGTCAGCCTGCCGGCGCCCCAGCCCCAACCGCAAACAGGCGCCACCGTCGCAACGCCGGCTCCCGCGCCGCAGACGCCGCCTCTGGCCGCCTATGACCAGCAGGGGTTCGAGGGCTGGAAACAGGGTTTCCTGGCGCGCAAGGGCGGCGCCCGACGCGCGGACTACGCCCGCGAGCTGGACGGCCTGACGCCCGATCCGACCGTGGTTCGCCTGGACCGCAACCAACCCGAATTCTCCAAGCCCGCCGGCGCCTATGTGCAGAACGCGGTGACCCCCGTGCGAATCGCCCAGGCGAAGCAGCGGATCGACCGGGTGCCGTGGTCGGCGGTCCAGCGGTTCGGCGTGCCCAGCGAAATCCTGGTCGGCGTCTGGGCGCAGGAAAGCGCCTTTGGTCAGGTCCAGGGCGACTATGACGTGATCCGGTCGCTGGCGACCCTGGCCTATGACGGGCGTCGGCGCGACTGGGCCGAGGGCCAGCTGAAGGATGCGCTGGACATCGTCGTGGACGGCCGACGCGAGCGTGCGGGCCTGAAGGGCAGCTGGGCCGGGGCGATGGGCCAGACCCAGTTCATGCCCGACAACTATCTGCGCCTGGGCGTGGACCAGGACGGCGACGGCAAGGTCGACATCTGGCGCGACGACGCCGACGCCCTGGCGTCCGCCGCCAACCTGCTGGCCCAGGCCGGATGGAAGCGCGGTCAGGGCTGGGGCTACGAAGTCACCCTGCCCTCCAACTTCGACTATGCCGAGGCGGAAGGGCCAAAGCACAACTGGGCCTATTGGGCGGCCAAGGGCGTGCGCCTGGCGCAAGGCGGCACGCCGAACGGGGCCGAGGCGCTGGAAGAGGCGACCATCCTGCTGCCGCAGGGCGCGAACGGTCCGGCCTTCCTGGCCCTGCCGAACCACTATGTTATCCGCCGCTACAACAACTCGGTGTCCTACGCCCTGGCCATCGGCCTGACGGCGGACGGGATCATGGGCAAGCCGGGGCTGACCAAGGCCTGGCCGAACGATCCGTCGATGTCGCGCGAGCAGCGGATCGGGGCGCAGCGCGCCCTGACGCAGCTCGGTTACGACACCCAGGGCGTCGACGGGGTGATCGGCTCCAACACCCGCGCGGCCCTGCGTCGCTGGCAAATCGCCAACAACAGGATCGCCGACGGCTATCTGACGCCGGCGCTGGCGGATGAGCTGATCCGCCGGGCGAACTGAGGCTGTAAATCCGGGCATGATTCGGCGCTCCTGCCTTTCACGGGCGGAGGGATGGAGGGCTGGGCGGAGCGCCGGGCCTTCGCCCGGAGTTTGGTTTTAGAGTTACCGTTTCGACGAAGGGTATGACGCTCCGCGCGGGTGGTCGGCCTGCAAGCTCGGGGCGTCGAGCGGTGGCGGTCTTATCGCCTAACCCCATAAGCCTGCGACGGGTCGGCGGGGTCTGCGAAACCCCGTCCCGAGTGCGATCGAGTATCCCCCTCGACCCTCCGACACCGCTCCATGAGTCGATGTCAGCGCGAGCCGTTTCAGACCCGCTCCCGTTCCATCCGCTCCCGCCGCCGCAAGGTCGCAGGCCAGGCGAGCCCTCCGGTGCGACGGGACGGGTCTAGAATACGCGCGTTTCGGAGGGGGGATGGGAGAAGGGGGACGTAAATCGACAAGCGATTGGATTCGCTGGGAATGAACCAGCGGCATTGTGATGGCTGGGGTACAATTCACGCCCAAAAATCCGTCATCCTCGGCCTTGTGCCGAGGACCCACGGTCAGGCGGACGCGAATATCCGAGTGGCGCACAGCGGTTCGTGCGCCACACCCAGTGATCGTACGACGGATAAGTGGGTCCTCGGCACAAGGCCGAGGATGACGGACTTTAAAGAGAGACGAGACGCTTGAGGGTCTTCGGCTGCCGTTCGCCACAAGCATTCCTCCTTCCCTTGGGAGAGAAGGATTAGACCCTACCCCTTCACGCGCCAGGTGGCGCCGTCGGGGCCGTCCATGACGACGACGTTCAGGGCGTTGAGGCGGTCGCGGATGCGGTCGGCCTCGGGCCAGTTCTTTTCGGCGCGGGCGGCGGCGCGTTGTTCCAGCAGGGCCTCGACCTCGGCCTTCAGGGCGGGATCGCCGCCTTCGAACCAGGCGTCCGGCGTCAGCGACAGCACGCCGAGCAGACCGGCCGCTTCGGCCAGGCTCCAGCGCGCCATGGCGACATCGTTGATATCGGCCTCGGCGTCGTTCAGCAGCTCGCGCAGGGCGTTGCCCAGCCCGAACAGCTGGGCGATCGCGCCCGGCGTGTTGAGATCGTCCTCAAGCGCGTCCAACACCGGATCCAAAGCGTTCTCGGCCAGCTCCATCTCGGCCTCGTCCAGCGTGGCGAAGTCGAAATCGGCCAGGGCCGCATCGGCGTCGCGCAGGACGCCATACAGCCGGTCCAGGTTCTTGCGGCTCTGATCCAGCAGCCCCTGGTTCCAGTCCAGCGGCTGGCGGTAGTGGGCTGACAGAAGCGCCCAGCGGACGACTTCGCCGGGCATGGCCTGGACCAGGTCGTGCAGCAGCAGGACGTTGCCGATCGACTTGGACATCTTCTCGGCGTCCACGGTCAGAAAGCCGTTGTGCATCCAGTAGCGGGCGTATTCGTCATGGGCCTGATCGCCATGAGCATGGCCGTGGGCGCAGACGCCCTGGGCGATCTCGTTCTCATGATGCGGGAAGACCAGGTCGATGCCGCCGCCGTGGATGTCGATAGGCAGGCCCAGCGTCTTCTCGATCATGGCTGAGCATTCGATGTGCCAGCCAGGACGCCCCTCGCCCCACGGCGAAGGCCAGGACGGTTCATCGGCCTTGGACGGCTTCCACAGGACGAAGTCGTGCGGGTTCTTCTTGTAGGGGGCGACCTCGACGCGGGCGCCGGCGATCATGTCGTCTAGGTTCCGGCCAGACAGCGCGCCGTAGGCCTTGTAGGACGAGACATCGAACAGGACGTGACCCTCGGCCGCATAGGCGCAGCCGGCGTCGACGATGGCCTGGATTTGATCGACGATGGCCGGGATGTAGTCAGTGACGTGGGGCGCGATATCGGGCGGCGAGACGTTCAGCAGGCCCATGTCGGCGAGGTAGGCGGCTTCGTAGCGGGCCGTGACCTCGCCGATCGGCACGCCTTCGCGCGCTGCCTTCTGATTGATCTTGTCGTCCACGTCGGTGACGTTGCGGGCGTAGATCACATGGTCGGCGCCATACGTCCGGCGCAGCAGACGCACCAGGACATCGAACACCACCGGCGGGCGCGCATTGCCGATGTGGGCGTAGTCATAGACCGTGGGGCCGCAGACATAGAGGGTCACACGATCCTTGTTCCGGGGCTCGAACAGGCGCTTTTCACGGCGCAGGGTGTCGTGGATGTGCAGCGGCATGGATCAGTCTTTAGCGGGTTTTCTTGCGGGACGGACGGTCTGTCCCATATAGCGGCCTGATATACAGTCCCGACGGATTGTAGAAGGTAAACCGGGCGACCCGCCCGCCCCGGCCGGAAATCGAGTTCATGAGCGTCACCACCGCCAAGCCCGTCCTCGTCAGCGACGACAGTGTTCAACGCCCGTCGCGCGAACAGGCGCTGGAGGCCGTGCGCACCCTGATCGCCTGGGCCGGCGACAATCCCAACCGTCCGGGCCTGATCGATACGCCCAAGCGGGTGGTGGACGCCTATGGCGAGTGGTTCGACGGCTATGACGCCGATGCGGGCAAGGAGCTGAGCCGCACCTTCGAGGACGTGACCGGCTATGACGACATGGTCATCCTGCGCGACATCGAGGTCGAGAGCCACTGCGAGCACCACCTGGCCCCGTTCCTGGGCAAGGCCTACGTCGCCTATCTGCCCGGTGAGAAGGTGGTCGGCATCTCCAAGCTGGCGCGGGTTGTCGAGATCTATGCGCGGCGCCTGCAGAACCAGGAAACCCTGACCAACGACATCATCGAGGCCATCGAATCGCACCTGCAGCCGCGCGGCGTGGCGGTGCTGGTGGACGCAGAGCATCAGTGCATGACCACGCGCGGCGTGCATCATCGGCACGTTTCGACCATTACGACCCGCTTCACCGGCGCCTTCAAGGACGATCCTGCCCTGGCGGACCGTTTTTTGAAGCTGGCCAAGGCCTGAAGGCCGAACCGTCGTCCCTCTGTCGTGTATAATTGACGTTCGGGAACGGCAGATCGTTTAGAACCGCTTTACAAGCCCGCATCGGGACGCCAAGAACCGATCAAGCCTTCGGGCGATCCATAGGGAAATGTCGGCGCGGAACGCAGCCGGCGAGTAACGGAGACGAGCATGGCTGCGAAGATCGGCGGTTCCGGTGGGGACAAGCACACGATCGAACAGACGGCGGATATCAACATCACGCCGTTCATCGACATTCTGCTGGTGCTCATGATCATCTTCATGGTCGCCGCGCCGATGGCGACCGTCTCGATCCGTCTGGACCTGCCGCCCGCACAGCCGCCCACCAATCCGACCGAAGAGAAGGAACCGGTGTACATCACCATCCAGGAAAACGGTCAGCTGTTCCTGTCGGACAAGCAAACCTCGATCGACAACCTGGCCACTGACGTCTGCACCGCCCTGGGCGGCGGCGCCTGCCAGGAAGAGCGCGTCTTCGTCCGCGCCCAGCCGGAAGTGAAATACTCGCAGTTCATGGAAGTCATGAACAAGATGCAGGAGAACGGTTTCTTCAAGGTCGGCCTGCTGAACGAAGACATCGAATAGGACCTTCGTCCTTTCCAGGATTGGGGCCGCGTTCCGAAAGGGACGCGGCCTTTTTCTTTGCCGAAAGACTTGCCGGATCGATCGACTGCACCCTTGATGCCGCATCGATTGTTCGAGGAGTCCGCCCATGCGTCGTCGCACCTTCCTGTCCGCCCTGCCCGCCGGTGCGCTGGCGGCGACCGCAGCCCAGGCCCGGCAGGCCTCTCCCGCCGCCAGGCCGACCGAGGCGGCCCCTGCGCCCACACCTTTTTCGCCTCGCCCGACCGACCCCTATGCCGGCGTCGGCATCGGCGACCGGATTTCGGGACCGAAGTTCATGGGGCGCTCGACCGTATGGGGCGCGAACGGGGCGGCGGCGACGGCGCATCCGGCGGCCAGCCTGATCGGCATCGACACCCTAAGACGCGGCGGATCAGCCATCGATGCGGCCATCGCCATCAATGCGGCCCTGGGCTTTCTGGAGCCGGTCGCCAACGGCATCGGCGGCGACGCCTATTGCATGCTGTGGGACCCCAAACAGAAGAAGGTCGTCGGGCTGAACGGCTCGGGCGCCAGTCCGCGGGGCCTAAGCCTGGAGGTCGCGCGATCCAAGGCCATCGACGGCTATCTGCCCCGCTATGGCGCGGTGACGGTCAATGTGCCGGGCACGGTGGACGCCTGGTGGAGCGCGCATCAACGGTACGGGAAGCTGCCGTGGAAGGATGTGCTGCTGCCGGTCGCCGAGCTGTGCGAAAAGGGCGTGCCCGTGCCCCAGGTCATCGCCTACTATCTGGAACGCAACATGGCTTCGTTTAATCGGGGCCAGATCCCGATCGAGGAAAACGAGAACCGAAAGCGCATCTGGGCCGCGAGCGGCGCAACGCCGAAGGTGGGCGAGGTCTTCGCCAATCCCTATCTGGGCAAGACCCTGCGGATGATCGCAGAGGGCGGGCGCGACGCCTTCTATGACGGTCCCATCGCCGATCAGATCGAGGCCTATTTCAAGCGGATCGGCGGCTGGATGACCCGCGCCGACCTGGCGGCCCACCACACCGAATGGGTCGAGCCGATCCGGACTGAGTATCGCGGCGTGGACGTATTCGGCCTGGGACCGAACACGCAGGGTCTGAGCACCAACCAGATCCTGAACATCTGCGAACAGTTCGACCTGAAATCCATGGGCTTCCAGTCCGCCGCCTCGCTGCACGTCCAGGCCGAGGCCAAGCGGCTGGCGTTCGAGGACCGGGCGCGCTGGTTCGCCGACGACCGATTCTCCAAAACGCCTGTCGAATGGCTGAACTCAAAGGCCTATGCGGCCGAGCGGGCCAAACTGATCCGGCCCGATCGGGTCATGGACCGCGTCATGCCGGGCGATGCGCCGCACCACGGCGACACCACCTATTTCAGCGTCGCCGACGCGGACGGGATGATGGTCAGCTGGATTCAGTCCAACTATCGCGGCATGGGCTCGGGCTTGGCGCCCGACAACGGCTCCGAACCGCTGGGCTTCATGTTCCAGGACCGGGGAGAGCTGTTCGCCCTAAGCGACGGCCACCCCAACATCTATGCGCCCGGCAAGCGTCCGTTCCAGACGATCATTCCCGGCTTTGCGGTCAAGGACGGCGAGCCGTGGATGGCGTTCGGCGTCATGGGCGGCGCCATGCAGCCCCAGGGCCAAGCCCAGATCATCATCAACATTGTCGATTACGGGCTGGAGCCTCAGGCGGCGGGCGACGCCCCGCGCTGGCAACACTATGGCTCGTCCGAACCGACGGGCCAGCCCCAGGAAGGGACCGGCGTGCTGCATCTGGAAAGCGGCGTGCCCGAGGCGACCAAGGCCCAGCTGCGCGCGATGGGCTGGACGCTGGGTGAACCTGACGGCGGCTTCGGCGGCTATCAGAACGTCATGAAACAGATGAACCGCAGCGGACGCTGGACCTATGGCGCGGCGACCGAGATGCGCAAGGACGGGATCGCGCTGGCTTATTGAAGTTGGCCTACTGATGTTGAGCGACCGATGACCCACGACGAGGTCCGCGCCCTTCTGCTCTCGTTTCCCGGCGTGGAGGATGGCGTGTCCTATGGCGAGCCGTCGTTCAAGGTCGCGGGCAAGTTCTTCACCTGGATGCGCCCGGCGCTGGACGACAGCATCGTGGTGCATCTGGACAATTTGGATGAGCGCGAACTGCTGATCGAGATGGACCCGGCGACCTTTCACTTCACCGACCACTATCGCGATCATCCCATCGTCCTGGCGCGCGTCGCCAGCGTCGATCCCGTCTGGCTGAGGGCGGCGCTTGAGAAGCGATGGCGTCGGATCGCGCCGAAAAAGCTGTCCAAGGCGCATCCAGACCTTATCGGAGCGGGGTCGGGCGCCTAACTACGCCCCTCAAGCGAACCCAGCCCAAGGAGCGCCCCATGGCCTATGGCGACCAACCCACGATCACCGTCGACGGTATCGAAATCCCCCTGCTCGGATTCGGCACCTGGCAGCTGGAGCCGGACGATGCGCGGCGCATGGTCGCTGAGGCGCTGCGGATCGGATACCGCCACATCGATACGGCCTGGATCTACAAGAACGAAAAGGCGGTCGGCGAAGGCATTCGCGACTCCGGCGTGGCGCGCGAGGACATCTTCCTGACCACCAAGATCTGGGTCGAGCATTTCACCCACGACGCCCTGCTGAAACAGGCCAGGGAATCGGCCGACAGCCTGGGCACGACGCCGGACCTGCTGCTGCTGCACTGGCCCAAGACGACGCCGACGTTCGAAGAGACGCTGGGCGCCCTGAACGAGGCCAAGGACCAAGGCCTGACCAAGTCGATCGGCCTGTCCAACTTCCCCTCCAAGGAATTCCGCCAGGCGCAGAGCCTGTCCAAGGCGCGTCTGCTGACCGATCAGGTCGAGCATCACCCCTATCTGGGGGTCGATCAGCTGGTGGCGACGGCGGCCGAGCTGGGGTCGTCGATCACCGCCTGGTCGCCGCTGGCGCAGGGCAAGATCGCCGACGACGCCACGATCAGCGAACTGGCCAAGGCGCATGGCAAGACCAACGGCCAGATCACCCTGCGCTGGCTGATCCAGCACGGGATCATCGCCATCCCGCGCACGACCAAGGAGAGCCGCGCGCGCGAGAACTTCGACATCTTCGACTTCGCCCTGACGGACGAGGAGATGCAGCGGATGGACGCGCTGGATCGCGGCGAACGACTGGGCGACTGGCTGGACCCGGCGTTCGAATGGGACAAGACTGCCGCCTGACCGACAAGGGAGGCGCCGGTGTTTCGCAAGCGGGACCAGCCCAGGCTGTGGCGTGCGACGTTCGCCGTCGTGGGCTGGACCGCGCTGGCGCTTCAATATCTGCTGATGATCGCGCCGGCCCAGGGCTGGACCGTGCTCGAACGGACGATCAACTACTTCAGCTTCTTCACCATCCTGACCAACATCCTGGTCGCTCTGGCCTTTACCGGGCCGCTGCTGGGTGAAGGATCCCGGCTGGCCCGCTGGTCCGCCAGCGAAGGCGTCAGGGCGGCCGTCGCCATGTATATCGTGGTGGTCGGGGTGGTGTACCACTTCCTGCTGCACCCCTATTGGAACCCGACCGGCTGGTCGCTGGTGGTCAATCTGGTGCTGCACTACGTCATGCCGGCCGTCTTCGTGCTGGACTGGCTGTGGTTCAGCCCCAAGGGCCGGCTGCGCTGGATCGATCCGGCGAAGTGGCTGGCGTTTCCGCTCGTCTACGGCGGCTGGACCCTGGTTCATGGATTAGCGACACGCTGGTGGCCCTATGGCTTCGTCAATGTGGATCAACTGGGGCTGGTCCGGGTCGTGGTGATCTTCGGCGTGCTGCTGGTGTTTTTCCTGATCGTCGGGCTCGGCCTCGTCGGGCTGGACCGGCTGTTTGGTCGCGCGACGCGTGACAGAGGGGCCACTCCCGCCTAAGCGTCGCGGCATGGCCTACAAATCCCTGCGTGACTTCATCGACCAGCTGGAAGCCAAGGGCGAGCTGGTGCGGGTGTCCGAACCTGTCTCCACCGTGCTGGAGATGACCGAGATCCAGACCCGGCTGCTGAGGAACGGCGGACCAGCGGTGCTGTTCGAAAAGCCGGTCATGCCGGACGGCACGATCAGCGCCATCCCCTGCCTGGCCAATCTGTTCGGCACGGTGAAACGAGTCGCCATGGGGGTGACGCTGGAGGGCAAGGACCGGACGACGGCAGGCGAACTGCGCGAGGTCGGGGAGCTTCTAGCCTTCCTGAGAAACCCGACGCCGCCGCGCGGGCTGGGCGACGCGATGGAGATGTTGCCGCTGATGCAGACCGTCCTGTCGATGCGGCCCAAGACGGTGAAGAAGGCGCCGGTGCAGGAGGTGGTGCTGAAGGGCGACCAGATCGACCTGACCGCCCTGCCCGTCCAGTCGTGCTGGCCCGGCGAACCGGCGCCCCTGATCACCTGGGGCCTGGTCGTGACCAAGGGGCCGTCGGACGTCCGCGAGGACGACTTCAATCTGGGCATCTACCGGATGCAGGTGCTCGGCAAGGACAAGGCCATCATGCGCTGGCTGGCGCACCGGGGCGGGGCGCAACACTACGCCCGGCACAAGAAGGCCCGGCCCAAGGAGCCCCTGCCCTGCGCCGTCGTGCTGGGCGCTGATCCAGGCACCATCTTGGCCGCCGTGACGCCGGTGCCGGACACCCTGTCGGAATATCAGTTCGCGGGCCTGATGCGGGGCGCCAAGGCCGAGCTGGTTCCATGCAAGACCGTGCCACTGATGGTGCCGGCTCAGGCCGAGATCGTGCTGGAGGGCCATGTCCTGCTGGACGAGTTCGAGAACGAGGGCCCGTACGGCGACCATACCGGCTATTACAACTCGGTCGAGAAATTCCCGGTATTCAAGGTCAGCGCCATCACCATGCGCCGCGACCCCATCTATCTGACCACCTTCACCGGCCGGCCGCCGGACGAGCCGAGCGTGCTGGGCGAGGCGCTGAACGAGGTGTTCATTCCCCTGCTGCGCCAGCAGTTTCCCGAGATCACGGACTTCTGGCTGCCGCCCGAGGGCTGCAGCTATCGGATTGCGGTGGTGTCGATGAAGAAGGCCTATCCGGGCCATGCCAAGCGGGTGATGCTGGGCGTCTGGAGCTATCTGCGCCAGTTCATGTACACCAAATGGGTCATCGTCGTGGACGACGACATCGACGTCCGGGACTGGAAGGACGTCATGTGGGCCATCTCCACCAAGATGGACCCGGCGCGCGACATCACCGTGATCGAGTCGACGCCCATCGACTATCTGGACTTCGCCAGCCCCGAGAGCGGCCTGGGCTCCAAGATCGGGCTGGACGCCACCGACAAATGGCCGCCCGAGACCAAGCGCGAATGGGGCGAGGAAATTCGCATGGACGAGGCGGTCGTCGAACGGGTCAACGACCTATGGGGCCGTCTCGGCCTGCCGGGTGACGGAACGCCGATCTGGAAATAAGCTTGGCTTTTGGTCACGCCGGGGGGCGATGTGAGCGCGTTCGAGTTCTTCTTCAGCTTTTACGGCCTGCTGCTGGGCCTGTCCGTGGCCGAACTGGTCGGCGGATTCGCGCGGGTGCTGCATGAAAAGCGGCGGATTCGGTTCGGCTGGCTGACGCCGATGCTGGCCCTGTTCGTGGCGATCGACATCGCCACCTTCTGGAACCAGGCCTGGGTCATCTTCCGCGGCGCGCCGTTCAACACCTTCGTGCTACTGGTTTCGCTGGCCATCGCCGCGACCTTCTATGTCGCCGCCAGCGTGACTTTCCCCCGCGTTTCGGCCGAGGGCAGCGACCAAAAGATCGATCTGGACGCGCATTTCTGGTCGCATCGGCGACTGGTGTTCAGCTGCATCCTGGCGGCCAATCTGATCGTCGCGGTGATCGTGATCATCCTGGCCCAGCTCAATCCCGGCTTCGCCAAGATCGCCGGCTCGGTGCGGTTATGGGTCGGGGTCGCCATCTTCGTGATCGGAACGGCGACGGCGGCGTTCGCACCGTGGCGCAGGGTTGCGGTCGGCGCCCTGGTCGTCGTGCTGCTGTACAGTGTCTGGCAGATGGGGAACGCGGCGGCCCTGCTGCTCAAGGCCGGCGGCTGGGCGCCCGCGCTGGGCGGCGGCGGGTGAAACCTTGTCAGGGCCGCGCAATCGGCTCACGAAAGGCCATGCAGTCCCCTCTTCTGGTTTCGGCGCTGGTCGCCGCCCTTGCCTGTAGCGTGAGCCCCGCCATGTCCCAGACGCTTTCCAACACCGCCCCTTGGGATCAAGCCTTCCTGCCGCCCGCCCCCGCCTGGGACGGCGCGTCCAAGGCCCTGCTGCGCGATGCGTCTGATCCGTGGGTCACGGCGTTCGAGGCCGATCCGGGCCATGACTTCAGCCCCAACTATGTCGACACCCGCGCCTGGTTCGATCGTCTGGATCAGGCCAGCGATCTGATCCGCATCGAGCAGTTCGGCGTCTCGCCCGAGGGCCGGCCCATCTATGCGGTGATCGCCTCCAAGGATGGGGCCGCCTTCGATCCGGCCAAGCCGGTGCTGATGATCCAGGCCGGCATTCACCCCGGCGAGATCGACGGCAAGGACGCGGGCATGATGCTGCTGCGCGACATCGCCGTCTATGGGAAGGACGCCCTGCTGGACGGGGTCAATCTGATCCTGATCCCGATCCTGAGCGTGGACGGGCACGAGCGTTCCGGCCCCTATTCCCGGCCCAACCAGCGGGGCCCGCGCATCCAGGGCTGGCGCAATACGGCGACCAACCAGAACCTGAACCGCGACTATCTGAAGCTGGACCAGCCGGAGATGCGGGCTGTGCGCGGCCTGATCCTGAAATACCGGCCGGACCTTTATGTGGACGTCCACGTCACCGACGGGATGGATTACCAGTACGACGTCACCTACGGCTTTAACGGCGAGGACGGGACCTTCAGCCGCTCGCCGAACGGCTCGGCCTGGCTGGATTCGGTCTTCAAGCCGGCGATGAACGCCGCGCTGGAACGCGAGGGCCACATCCCCGGCGAGCTAGTGTTCGGCATCGACGACGATGAACCCAAGAAGGGCCTGTCGGACGGCGGTCTGGGCGAGCGGTTTTCCAACGGCTGGGGCGCGGCCGCCCATGTGCCGACGATCCTGATCGAGAACCACAGCCTGAAGCCGCACGAACAACGGGTGCTGGGCACCTATGTCTTCATCGAGGAGGCGATGCGTCTGCTGGCCGATCAGGGCGCCGGTCTGCGCGCCGCGACCGATCAGGACAAGGCCCTGCGTCCGGCGCAGATCCCCGCCAACTTCGAGGCCGACGAGACGCCGTCGTCCACCCGGCCCTTCAAGGGCATGCTGTACGAGACGTATGACAGTCCCGCCTCAGGTCGGAAGGAGAACCGCTGGCTGGGCCAACCTGATCCCGACCTGTGGCAAATGCCCTTCTATGGCTCCAAGCCGACGCTGACTTTGACGCGGCCGACGGCCTATTGGGTGCCGGGCTATCGCACCGACATCATCGAGCGGCTGAAAACGCACGGGATCGAAATGGAGACGGTCGAGGCTGCGCGCACCGTGAACCTTTCGATGCTGCGCCTGGTCGAGCCCAAGCTGGCGACCCGCGCCAATGAAGGTCACGTGCAGGCTTCGGTGAAGACGGTGGAGGTCGAGAAGCGCGACTGGACGTATCCGAGCGGCTCGGTGCGGGTGCCTACCGATCAGCCGTTGGGCGACATCATCGTGCTGCTGCTGGAGCCGCAATCCAGCGAGAGCTTCTTCGCCTGGGGCATGTTCCCCGAGGTGATGAGCCGCGTCGAATACATCGAGGCCTACGCCATCGCGCCGCTGGCGGACAAGATGATGGCGGCGGATCCCGCGTTGAAGGCCGAGTTCGAGGCCAAGGTGGCGGCCGACGCCACGTTCGCCGCCGATCCGCAGGCGCGTCTGGCCTGGTTCTATGAACGCACGCCCTTCTATGACGACCACTATCTGCTCTACCCCGTCGGGCGCGAGGACTGATCGATGACCACGCCGCTGATGTACGCCGTCCAGGCCGCCGCCCTGTGGAGCGGCCTGCTGATCCTGATGATGCTGGTCTTGTCGGGCATCGTGGTCAGCGGACGGCGAAAACACATGGTGTCGTTCGGCGACGGCGGAAACGCGGATCTGATGGCCGCCAGCCGCGCCTTCGGAAATCTCGTGGAATATGCGACGCCAGGCATGATCGCCATGCTGCTGCTGGCCGCCGTCGGCGCGCCGGCCTGGATGGTCCACGGGGTCGGCGCGACGCTGTTCGTCGGCCGGGTCGCCCATGCCCTGGGCCTTTTGCTGCAGACCGGGCCGTCGCTGGGTCGCGTCGTCGGCATGCTGCTGACCTGGGTGGCGCTGCTGACGGCGGCTGTGGGCCTGATCGCCTTCGCCGTCGTCTGACGCGGTTGCGGTGCAGCAGGTTGCGGTGCAGCGGGGCGTCAGCCATATCGGGGCATGACTGAAACCCTGTCCGCGCCCGTTTCGACCGATCTTCTCAACGACATCGTCAAGGCCGCGCTGAAGGCCGGCGCCGACGCCGCAGAGGCGGTCAGCGCCGATCGCCGATCCCTGTCGGTCGGGGTGCGCAACGGCAAGCTGGAAGACGTCGAACGCGAGGAATCGCGTGATCTGGGCCTGCGCGTTTTCGTGGGCCGAAGGCAGGCGTCCGTTTCGGCCTCGGACCTTTCGCCCGCGACCCAGGCGCGGCTGGTCGAGCGGGCCGTGGCCATGGCGCGGCTGGCGCCGGAAGATCCCCACGCGGGTTTCGCTTCCGAAGATCGACTGGCGCGGGGGCCGTTCATCGATCTTGACCTGTTCGATCCGAGCGAACGCACCGCGGAAACTCTGGAACAGGTCTCGGCCGAGGCCGAGGCGGCGGCCTTGGCGGTCCCCGGCGTGGCGCGGTCGGAAGGCGGACACGCGGGCTGGTCGTCCAGCCGCTGGCGGCTGGTGACCTCTCACGGGTTCGACGGCGCCTATGAAGGGTCGGCCTTCTCGCTGGGCGTCGGCGTCATCGCCGAAAAGGATGGCGCGATGGAGCGCGGCGGCGAGAGCCGTTCGACCCGCCATCTGTCCGACCTGCCGGGCGCCGACCTAATCGGCCGCACCGCCGGCGAGCGCGCCGTGGCCCGCGTGGGGCCGCGCAAGATCGCCTCCACCACTGCCCCGGTGATCTTCGACAATCGGATGGCGGGCCAGATCGTCTCTCCGGCCATCGGGGCCATTTCCGGCCCGTCCATCGCGCGCGGCACCTCCTTCCTGAAGGACCGCATGGGTCAGCGCGTGTTCGCCGAGGGCGTCACCCTGATCGACGATCCGTTCCGCCCGCGCGGCATGGGATCGACCCCGTTCGACGACGAAGGCGCAATGGTCCACAAGCGCGCCCTGTTCGACGACGGCGTCCTGACCACCTGGTTGCTGAATAGCGCATCGGCCCGACAACTGGGCCTGGAAACCACCGGCCATGCGTCGCGGGGTCTGGCCGGGCCATCCGGCGTCTCGACCCACAATCTGCATATGGAACCGGGCGAGCGGGATCTGGCGGGCCTGATGGCCGACGCCGGGACCGGCCTGTTGGTGACGTCGATGTTCGGCCCGTCGCTGAACGGCAACACCGGCGACTGGTCCGCCGGGGTGTCGGGCTTCTGGTTCGAGAACGGCGTGATCGCCTATCCGGTCAGCGAGGTCACGGTCGCGGGCAAGCTGACTGACCTGTATCTGCGTATCGAGCGCGGTTCAGACCTGGAGTTCCGGGGCGGGTTCAATGTGCCCAGCCTGATGTTCGATGCGGTGGCCATCGCGGGCAAATGATCGACTTGCACGCCGACCTCGACCTGATCCGCCAGGCGGCCATCGACGCCGGGGCGCTGGCCATCGCCGAGCGTGAGGCGGGGCTGAAGATCGAGGCCAAGGTCGGCGGTTCGCCCGTCACCAGCGGCGACCTGAAGGTCGACGCCATGCTGAGGGACCGGCTGCTGTCGGCGCGACCCGACTATGGCTGGCTGTCGGAAGAGACGGCGGATACGGCCGAGCGTCTGTCGAAACTACGCATCTTCGTGGTCGATCCCATCGACGGCACCGTCGCCTACATGAAGCGGACGCCGTGGTGGTGCGTGCCCATCGCCGTGGTCGAGGACGGCGAGGTCGTCGCCGCCGTCATCCATGCGCCTGAGGTGGACGAGACCTATGTGGCGACGCGCGGCGGCGGGGCGCGACGTAACGGCAAACCCATCCACGCCTCGGATATCGATACGCTGGAGGACGCCTCGATCCTAGGCGATGCGCGACTGATCGAAGCGCCCTATTTCGCCGACGAACCCTGGCCGTCGATGCGGTTCGAGAAGCGCAACGCCCTGGCCTATCGGATGGCGCTGGTCGCCGCCGGCGCCTTCGACGCCGCCCTGGCCCTGACGCCGAAATGGGATTGGGACGTCGCTGCAGGCTGGCTGATCGCGACCGAAGCCGGCGCGAGGGTCAGCGATCACCACGGGCGGCCGTGGGCCTTCAACCGGCCGGATCCTCGTCAAGCGAGCCTGGTCTGCGCGGCCCCGATCATCCAGCCGATGATCGTGCGGCGCTGTAAAAACGTGCCGCTTTCGACCTGAGGTGGGGGCGGAAAAACCCCGGCCCACATTGATCCGAGGGCGTTCTCGGCCTATGCCGCGCGCAAACCTCCTCCCCCCAAGCCTTCCGGCCCAGCCTTCAGGATTTCCGATGACCAATCAGAACGCCGTCCCGCCGCAACTTCTGCACATCGTGATCGGCGGCGAGCTTCGTCACCTGGGCGAACCGACCTTCCGCGACCTGTCGCAGGTCGAGTTCGTCGGCGCCTTCGGCAGCTATGACGAAGCCAAGAAGGCCTGGAAGGCGCGCGCTCAGGCGACCGTGGACAACGCCCATATGCGCTATTTCATCCTGCACGCCCACAAGCTGATCGATCCGCGCGGCGACGCGGCCTGAGCCGAGGAATGAGTGCGACATCGAGGAGCCGAACCGGCTCCTCGATCCGACGTTTCGATCTGTAGGCGAGGACGACGATGAACCTGGAACCGCAACAGATCTTCCAACTGGTCAGCCTGCTAGCCGTGCTGGCCCTGTTCAGCTTTTCGCTGCGCGGCCACATCGACTACGCCCGCTGGTTCAAACGGTGGGAGGCCGACCGCAAGGCCCGCCGCGACGCTGAGCTGGCTGCCGAGGACCGCGCAAACGGCGAGGCCGGCGACGAACCAAAGACCGGCCCCTGGGGTTGAAGCCCCCTACTCCCGCCGCAGCAGCTTGTCGGTCAGCAGCGTGCCCCACCAGCCGGCCTTGAACTCGGCGCGTATGGCCTTGGGGTCGTAGTCGGGGCTGTCGACCCACTCGATGAAGCTGATGCCCTTTGGCTCGATCTCGTTGACGTATTTCTCCAGCGTATAGTCCAGCACGCCGGTCAGCCCCTCGCGCGAGTGCAGATATTTCTTCGAGAGCTGCTTCATGGCGACCGAGATCGGCTCGCCAAGGTGGAAGTGGCGATAGAAGACCGCCATCATGCCCGCCCGATCCGCGCCGGACTTGCAGTGGATCAGCACCGGATACTGGATTGTTTTGAACAGCTCGCGCGCGCGGTGGATGCGCACCGTCTCGGGCGGATCGCGCGAGTCCAGCGGCGCGTCGATCAGGGTCAGGCCCAGCCGCTCGCAAGCGTCCTTCTCCAGCCAGTAATAGCCTTCGTCGCGTTCACCGCGCAGGTTGATGACCGTCTTAACGCCCTTCTTTTTCCAATAGGCCAGCTGGCGCGGCGACGGCTGGTTGGTGCGCACCAGATCCGGGCCCAGCCAGTGGGCGTTGGAAAAGGCCACGCGCAAAAACGCGTGGTCGGCCCAGAAATAATGCCAATGCGCCCGAAAACGGCCCATCGCGGTCGAGAGGTCGAAGCGCGCCATGCCCGCCAGATAGCGATCCGACGCCGCCGCGTCATCCGATCTCGATCCTGATGCGTTGGAATGTTTGTCGAGACCGGAGAACACCCCGATGAGAACCCTCGCCGCAACCGTTGTCTTCGCCGCCAGCCTGTGGGCCGGCGCGGCCGCCGCCCAGACGCCGCCGCCTGAAGACCCCGCCCTGATCGCCTATCTGCGTGACCGGGCCAAGGAGGCGCTGGACACCACCCGCTATACGGCCGCGATCACGCCGGACGGGGCCATGACCCTGGTCTATCTGACAGGGCCGAACTGGTGCGGCTCCGGCGGTTGTCGGCTGCTGGTGCTGGACCGCACCGGCGCGACCTATCGCTCGGTCGGCGAGATCAGCGTCGCGCGCGCGCCGATCCGGCTGCTAGAGCGACAGACCCATGGCCGACGGGATCTGGGCGTCTATGTCGCGGGCGGCGGAATCACCGAAAGCTATGAGGTCGCCGTGCCGTTCGACGGGCGTCGATACGCGTCCAATCCGACGGTTCCGCCCGCCGTCAGGATCCAGGAAGCGCCCGGCGAAACCCTGATCCGCGCCGACGAGCCGGGCCGTGCGCTGGAACCGTCGCCGGACAAGCCTTGACTTGAACGGCGGCTCGGACGACCGAGAGCCGATGACCGTCGCCGCCTCCGAAACCATGCCGCTGCGCGCCCTGTTGGCGCGGATTTGGCGCGACTATCTGTCCAAGCACAAGGGATCGCTGATCCTGTCGGTCTTGTGCGCGGCGGTGACCGGCCTGCTGACGGCGGCGCTGCTGAAGCTGCTGGAGCCGGCCGTCAACGGTCTGTTCCTGGGCGGGACCAAACCGATCAGTCTGTTCGGCCTGGTGACCTTTCCGGCGGACAAGGCCGTCGTCTGGATTCCGGTCGCCATCCTGACCGTCGCCATTGCGCGAACCCTCGCCGCGCTGGGCCAGGCCGCCTTGGTCAACCGATTGGGTCACACCATCGTCGGCGACATCCAGATCCGCCTGTTCGGCGCCATGATCCGCGCCGATCTGGCGCGCTTACGCAGTCAGCACTCGGGCGGCTTCGTCTCCTCGGTGCTGTTCGACGCCAATATGGTGCGCGAGGCCTTCACCTCGGGCGTGGTCAACTACACCCAGAACCTGCTGACCCTGATCGCGGTCCTGATCTACATGGGTTTCATCGACTGGCAGCTGACGATCGTCGTGCTGCTGGGCGTGCCGCTGGTGGCGCTGGTGCTGCGCCGGTTCGGGCGCAAGACGCGCAAGGCCGCCGTCGGCGCCATGGCCGAGACCGAGAACCTGTCCACTGCCCTGATGGAGAACCTGGACGGGGTTCGCCTGATCAAGATCGAAAACCGCGAGGCCGCCGAACAGGACCGCGTCGCCGAGGTGGTCGCCCGTCGCCAGCGCCACGTCATCAAGGGTGCCAACGCCCGCGCCTTCGCCGGCCCCTCCAGCGATCTGGTCGCCTATATCGTCGTCGCCGCCGTCATGGCCTACGCCGGATGGCGGGCGCAGACGGGCGACATGACCGTGGGCGGGTTCGCCGCCTTCATCGGCATGCTGTTGGCGGCCGGCCAAGCCCTGCGTCAGGTGACCAACCTGGCCACGGTGATGAGCGAGGGCTTCACCGCCGCGCGGCGCCTGTTCGGGGCCCTGGACATCCAGCCGGAAATCCGTGAGGCGGCCGACGCCGCGCCCCTGGCCGCCGGGCCGGTGGAGGTCGTGCTGAACAATGTCTCCTTCGCCTACCCCGGGACCGATGCGCCGACGCTGGACGGGGTGTCCCTGCGGGTCGCGCCGGGCGAGACGGTGGCGTTGGTCGGGCCGTCGGGCGGCGGCAAGAGCACGATCCTGAGCCTGCTGCCGCGCTTCTATGATGTGACGGGCGGGGCGGTGACGATCAACGGCGCCGACGTGCGGGCGCTTCGCATCCATGACCTGCGCGACCACATCGCCCTGGTGACGCAGGAACCCTTCCTGTTCGACGACACCATCGCCGCCAACATCGCCTATGGCCGGCCGGGCGCGACGCAGGCGCAAATCGAGGACGCCGCGCGGTCCGCCGCCGCCCACGACTTCATCACGGCCCTGCCTGAAGGGTATGCGACCCGCGCGGGCGAGGCGGGCCTGCGCCTGTCCGGCGGTCAGCGCCAGCGGATCGCCATCGCCCGCGCCTTCGTCAAGGATGCGCCGATTCTGCTGCTGGACGAGGCCACCAGCGCCCTGGACACCGAGAGCGAGGCCCTGGTCCAGGCGGCGCTGGAGCGGCTGATGCAGGGGCGCGCCACCCTGATGATCGCCCACCGCCTGTCCACCGTCCGGAACGCCGACCGCATCTATGTGATCGAGGCCGGCCGCGTGGTCGAGGAAGGCTCCCACGACGCTCTGGTCGCCCAAGGCGGCCTCTATTCGCGCCTGGCCCGCCAGCAGTCGCTGGACGGCGCCGCGCCCACGGTCGAGACGGTCGCGTGAGGCCGCTGCGCATTCCGGCCGTCCAGGCCAGCCTGTCTTTCATCCTGGCGCACTGGATGCAGTTCTGCTTCGCCACCATGCGCTGGACCCATGAAAACCAGGCGGTGGCCGAGGGTGTTTGGGCCCGGGGCGGCGGGGTTTTGTGCGCCTTCTGGCATTCGCGCATCGGCTTGTCGCCGGCCTGCTGGCCGCTGAACCGCGCGCAGCCGGCCAAGGCGTTGATTTCCCTGTCGGCGGACGGTCAGTTCATCGCAAAGGCCGTGGCTCGCCAAGGCTTTCCCGCCATTCGCGGTTCGTCGTCGAACAAGGACAAGGCGGACCGGGACAAGGGCGGATCGCAGGCGCTGCGGGCGGGCCTGCGTCAGTTGAAGATCGGCGCCCTGGCTATCACGCCGGACGGTCCGCGCGGCCCGGCGCGCCAGATGGCCGAGGGTCTGCCGATGATGGCCAAGATCTCAAAGGCGCCGACGCTGTTCATCGGCATGTCGTGCAATCCGGCCATCCGGCTGAACAGCTGGGACCGCGCGATCCTGCCCCTGCCCTTCGCAAAAGGCGCCATCGTGTGGGACATCGCCGATTATCCGACCGGCGACGACCTGGATCACGTCCGCCAGGACTGGGCCGCGCGGCTGAACGCCGTCGAGGCGCGGGCCGATGCGATCACGGGCCTGAAGCCGTGAGGATGCAGCCATGACGCCGCTGCCGCTGATCGCCTATCGGCTGGCGACGCGCGCGCTGGAGCCGCTGGCCCCGCGTCTGCTGGATGCGCGCGCCAGGCGGGGCAAGGAAGACCCGGTACGGGTGGACGAGCGGATGGCCTTCACCCGCACCTCGCGCCCCGCAGGCGATGTGGTCTGGCTGCACGGCGTCAGTGTCGGCGAGAGCCTGTCGCTGCTGCCCGTGGTCGAGCGGCTGACGAAGGCGCGACCGGACCTGACCGTTCTGGTTACCTCCAGCACCGTGACCTCGGCGCAGATTCTGGCCGAACGACTGCCGACAGGCGTGATCCACCAATATGCGCCGGTCGATGCCCCCGGCGTGGTCGAGCGGTTCCTGGACAATTGGCGGCCAGCCCTTGCGGTCTTCGTCGAAAGCGAACTGTGGCCGAACCTGCTACTTGAGGCGAAACGGCGTGGCGTGAAACTGGCCTTGGTCAGCGCGCGCATCACCGAGAAGACGGTCGAGGGCTGGGCGCGGTTTCCGGCCTCGGCACGGGCGCTGACCGGCGCCTTTGATCTGGTCCTGCCGCAGGATGCGGTCTCGGCCCAGCGGCTGGAGGGCATGGGCGCGCGGATCGACGGGCTGGTGAACCTGAAACTGTCGGGAGAGGCCCTGCCGCACGATCCCGCCGCCTTCAGCCGCCTAAGCGCCGCCATCGGCGACCGGCCGGTGATCGTCGCCGCCAGCACCCATGAGGGCGAAGAGATCGCCATCGTGCGGGCGCTGGACCATCTGAGCGAGCGTGTCTGCCTGATCCTGACGCCACGCCATCCCGAGCGTGGCGCGCATATCGCCCAGGCCCTGCAACGCGACGGCTACGCCTTCGCCATGCGCTCGCGAGGCGAGACGATCGGGCCGGACACCGACATCTATCTGGCCGACACCCTGAACGAGATGGGCCTGTTCCTGCGTCTGGCCGATGTGGTGGTGATGGGCGGCTCGTTCGCGCCCGCCATCGGCCTGCCGCCCGTCGGCGGGCACAATCCGTTGGAGCCCGCGCGGCTGGGCAAGCCGACGATCACGGGGCCGGATGCATCCAACTGGGCTCCAGTGACGGCGGCCATGGTCGAGGCGGGGGGCCTGGTCCTGGTTCAGGCGCCGTCCGACCTGCCCGGCGTGATCGAGCCCCTGCTGGAAGACCTGAACGCAGCCAGGGCCATGGGCGAACGCGGGCGTCGCGCGGCGGTCGAGGCTGGAGGCGGGCTGGAGCGACTGTGGGCGCTGCTATCGCCGCTAATGCCGCAGAGGCAGGGCCGGCGATGAAGCTGAATACGCCGCGCTGGTGGTATGTGCGCGACAGCAACCACGCCCGGATGACGCGCACGGCGCTGCAACCGCTGGGCTGGGTCTGGGCCGCCGTGACAGCGCGTCGGATTGCCAAGGCGGTCCCGGTCGACCCCGGCTGCGCGGTCATCTCGGTCGGCAATTTGACGGTCGGCGGATCGGGCAAGACGCCGGTCGCGCGCGAAACCCTGCGGCTGCTGCAGGCGGCGGGGGTGGAGGCGCAAGGTCTGTCGCGCGGCTATGGGGGGCGGCTGGAAGGGCCGGTCCGGGTCGATCCTCAAATCCATACGGCCGACGATGTCGGGGACGAGCCGCTGATGCTGGCGCAGGGGTCGTCGGTCTGGATCGCGCGCGATCGTGTGGCGGGCGCCAAGGCCGCCGTCGCAGACGGCGCGCAGGCTCTGGTGCTGGACGACGGCCATCAGAACCCGGCCCTGAAAAAGACCGTCAGCCTGATCGTCGTGGACGGCGAGACGCGCGGGGACGAATGGCCGTTCGGGGACGGTTCGGTCTTTCCGTCGGGTCCGATGCGCGAGCCGCTGAAGGCCGGGCTGGCGCGCGCCGACGCCGTGGTGGTCATGCTGCCGACCGATGTCGAAGACGCCGATCCCGAACTGCTGGCGGTGTTCGACGCCCTGCCCGTCTTCGTCGCGCGCCTGACGCCCGAAGGGCCCCCGCCGTCGGGGCCCCAGGTCGGCTTCGCCGGCATCGCCAAGCCCTGGAAGGTCGAGCGGTCGCTGAAGGCGGCGGGCTGCGACCTGGTCGATTTCGTCCCCTTCCCCGACCACGCGGCCTATAGCGACGCTGACATGACGTTCCTGACCGACCGGGCGGCGGTGTTCGACGCCGGCCTGGTCACGACGGAAAAGGACTGGGTCCGGCTGACGGCCGAGCAGCGCAAGGATGTCGTCGCCTGGCCGGTCGTCGCCCGGTTCGAGGACGAGGCGGCTTTCGCCGCCTTCCTGAACGACAGAATTCAATCGGCGCGATAGACGACGCCGGACTTCATCACGAACTTCATCCGCTCCAGCTCGGTCACGTCCGTCAGCGGATCGCCCGAGACGGCGACGATGTCGGCGGGCATGCCCACGGCGATCTTGCCGGCCTCATTGGCGATGCGCAGGTGTTCGGCGGCGCCGACGGTGGCGGCCTGGATGGCCTCAAGCGGGCTCAGGCCAGCGCGGACCAGAAGCGCGAACTCCTGGGCGTTGTCGCCGTGGGCCGAAACGCCCGAGTCGGTGCCGAAGGCGATCTTGACCCCGCCCTCATGCGCGCGGCGCGCCATGTCCAGCATCTTGGGCCCGGCCTCCAGCGCCTTGGCCGTCTGGGCGGGGGTGAAGAAGTTGTCGGGTCCCGAGGCGATGCGCGCCACGAAATCCCCGGCCAGCAGGGTCGGGATCAGCCAGGCGCCGTTCGACTTGAACAGGCGGATCGACTGGTCGTCCAGATAGGTGCCGTGTTCGATGGAATCGCCCCCGGCCCGCAGAAAGGCGTTGATGCCGTCGACCCCGTGGGCATGCGCCGTCACCTGGCGGCCCATGCGGTGGGCGCTGCCGACGATGGCGGACAGTTCGTCGTCGCTGAACTGCTGGTTCAGGCCGGCGGCGGTGTTCGAAAGCACGCCGCCCGTCGCGGTGATCTTGATGATGTCGGCGCCGGCGCGAACCTGGGTGCGCACGGCCCGCATGCAGTCCTCAGGTCCCGAGCAGATGCTTTCGGACGACAGCAGGTGCATGACGTCCTCGCGATAGCCGTTGATGTCGCCATGCCCGCCGTGGATCGACACCGACGACCCCGCCGCAATGATATGCGGTCCCGGCACGTCGCCGTTCCGAACGGCGTTTCGCAGGGCGAAGATGGCTTGGTTCGAGGCGCCCAGATCCGCCACCGTCGTAAAGCCGGCCATCAGGGTGCGACGCGCATAGCGGGCGCCGACCATCGCCTGATCCGCATCTGAAAGCGTCACCTCGTCAAGGCGTGCGTTCGGGTTTTGCTGGCTCGTCAAATGGACGTGGCTGTCGATCAGGCCGGGCAGGACAAAGGCCTGGCGCAGGTCCACGACCTTGCCTTGCGATGCGTCGCCGACGAAGCCGTCGCGCACTTCAACAACCTGGTTCCCTCTGATCACGAGAGTTTTATCGCGTTGCACAACGCCGTTCGACGGATCCGCAAGCAACCTTCCGGCTTCAACGAACGTTGTGTCTGGTTGCGTCGAAACGCCTGTGGCCACGGGGGTTTGCTGCGCGTGAGCGCTTACCGCCGACGCCATCAGCGCCGCCAGCGCGATCCCAAAACGTTTCATCGATATCTCCCCGCGACGCGTCGGCCGCAAAAATGCCCCACAAGGCTCAGGTTGCCTCGCCCGTAACCAACTGAAACAAACACGCCTCAAGACCAACCGCAACGAGGGCGTCGCATGCGGCTATCGAGACGAGGGCTTATTCTGGGTGGATCGGCCATGCTGGCGGGATGCGCCAGCGCGAGCGCTACGGCGCCGCTGACGACGGCTCAGAACGGAACTCCGATCGCCATGCCGCAGGTCGGTCTGCCCACGGTCCAGACCTCCGCCCTGACGCCGCCGCCGCTGGATCCGCGTGGTCACGTTCGCAAGGACCTGATGGAGCGCGCCATGACCGCGCTGGACACCCACCATCACCGCCTGCCTCTGCGTGACCGGATGTATCTGGTCGATTTCCAGAAGTTTTCAGGCGAGGAGCGGCTGTACGAAGTCGACCTGATCGCGGGTGAAGTGAAGGTGCTACGCACCTGCCACGGACGGGGATCGGACCCCAGCCACACCGGCTATGCCCAGCGCTTTTCCAACACGCCCGATTCCAACATGTCCTCGATCGGCGCCTATGCGACGGCGGGGGCCAACTGGGGCGCGCAACAGGGGCCGAACGTGCTGCTGGACGGGCTGGAATACACCAACGACAAGGCGCGCGAGCGCGCCATCATCATCCACGGCGCCGACTACGCCGATCCCGACTTCCTGGCGCGCGAAGGCAAGCTGGGTCGCAGCTACGGCTGTTTCTCGGTCGCACATACCGACCTTCCGGCCTTGCGCGAGCGCATGGGCGAAGGCCGACTGTTGTTCGCTGCGGCCTAGGCTTCAGCCCCGGTCCAGCGCCCGCCAGCCGATGTCGGAGCGGTTGAAGCCGCCCGGCCAGTCGATCTTGCGGATGGCGGCATAGGCGCGTTCGCGGGCCTGGGCGATGTCGTCGCCCTCAGCGCAGATGTTCAGGACGCGCCCGCCCGAGGCGGCCAGCAAGCCGTCGTCGCGGCGCTTGGTCCCGGCATGAAAGACCTGGACATGAGGGCCGAAGTCCTGATCGGCGCCGCGGATGATCGAGCCTTCCAGCGGGCTGTCGGGATAGCCCTTGGCGGCCATGACCACGCAGATCACCGTCTGAGGCTTGAAGGCGGGCGAAGCCAGACCCGAGACGTCGCCGCGCGCGCAGCCCAGCAGATAGGGGACGATGTCGCCCGCCATCCGCATCATCAGCACCTGGCATTCCGGGTCGCCGAAACGGGCGTTGAACTCGACCACCTTGGGGCCGTCCTCGGTCGCCATCAGGCCGGCGTAGAGGACGCCGCGATAGGGCGCGCCTTCTTCGGCCATCTTGCGGATCGTCGGCTGGACGATCAGCGCGTCGGCCTGCTGCACCAGCTCGGGCGTGAAGACGGGCGCGGGCGAATAGGCGCCCATGCCGCCGGTGTTGGGACCAAGGTCGCCGTCAAAGGCGCGCTTGTGGTCCTGGGCGCCGCCGAACAACAGGGCGCGTTGACCGTCGCACAGGGCGAACAGCGAGCCTTCCTCGCCGTCCATGAACTCCTCGATCACGACGCGGGCGCCGGCCGCGCCGAACCGACCACCGAGCATCCGCTCGATCTCGGCCTCGGCGTCGGGACGGTCGGGACTGATGGCCACGCCCTTGCCGGCGGCAAGACCATCGGCCTTGATCACATAGGGCGGCCGGAACACGTCCAGCGCCGCCTTGGCGTCCTTGACCGTGTCGTAGACGCCGTAGCCGGCGGTCGGGATCTCGTGGCGTTCAAGGAAACCCTTCGAAAAGGCCTTGGAGGTTTCCAGCTGCGCCGCCTTGGCGGTCGGCCCGAAGCAGGGAATGCCGGCAGAAGCCAGGCGGTCGGCCAGACCGGCGGCCAGCGCCACCTCGGGCCCCACGACGACCAGGTCGGCCTTGATCTCTCTGGCCAGGGCGGCCAGGCCGTCGGCGTCGTCCGCCTTGACGGCGCGCAGCTCGCACAGCTTCTCAATGCCGGGGTTGCCTGGCGCCGCCACCAGGCGCGTGACCAGCGGCGACTGGGCGATCTTCCAGGCCAGGGCGTGTTCGCGGCCGCCCGATCCGACGAGAAGAATGTTCATGAGATCGGGCAATGACCGGCCGGCGCCGGCCGGTCAAGCACCCGTCAGACTTAACGCCGCATTCAGCGTCCAATCAGCGCGTTGGCGGGGTCCACGCCGGCAGGGCCTGAAGTTGACCGGGCGTCAGATCGGTGACCAGATCCCGGTCGCCGTTGCGGTCGATCGGAGACACGTCCGCGATCGGAACCCGCACCTTCATGTCGCCCGGCCCTTCCAGCTCTACGACCAGATGGGTCAGGGCGCCCGAGGCGTCCAGCACCAGGGTTTCCACGTCGCCCAGATCGACGTTGGCGCGCGAATACAGATCCGCGTCTTCCAGTTGGTCGCGGGTCATGTTGAAGGCCAAGGCGGCGTTCGACGCGGCGGCATCGGCCTGCTGGCCCGGCAAGGCCACGGGCGCAGCGCCGGGCGCAGGGGCCTGGACCACATCGTCGTCGCGATCCGAGCAGGCGACGACGCCGCCGGTCAGGCAAAGAGTGGCGGCGAGCGGGACGAAGCGGTTCATACGGCCTCCTTGGTGCTAGAGCAGGGCCGAGACGACATAGACGCCCAGGCCCAGCAGAATGATGCAGCCGATGATCAGCCACGGGCTCATGGCGCCGCCGCCCCCGGCGCGGCGCGACAGATCGCGCTCGTGCGGGTCGCGGTCAGAAGGATCGGTTCCGGGCGGGTCGGCGGGCATGAAAGTCGAACGACAGGGTGCGCGCAGCGTTCCCGGACGGATCGACGCAGGCTAGGGTGGGCCCCATGAGCGACGACTCCTACGTATTCGAAGGCCCGGCCGAGGTCCCAGCCCCTCGCGACAACAATCCGCCCCTGTCGATCTCGGAGCTGTCGTTCGCTTTGAAGCGCACGCTGGAAGACCGGTTCGGCCATGTGCGGCTGCGCGGCGAGGTCTCCAAGGTCAACCGCCACGCATCGGGCCACATCTATCTAACGCTGAAGGACGACAAGTCGGCTATCGACGGCGTCGTGTGGAAGGGGTCGGTGCGCGGCCTGGGCGTTCAGCCCGAGGCGGGGCTGGAAGTCATCGTCACCGGCAAGATCACCTCCTATCCGGCGCGGTCGTCCTATCAGATCGTGATCGAAAGCATGGAGGCGGCCGGCGCCGGCGCCCTGCTGGCTCAGTTGGAGCGGCTGAAGGTCCGCCTGCGTGAGGAAGGGCTGTTTGAGCCGGGGCGCAAGAAGCCCCTGCCCGCCTTTCCCGCGACCATCGGCGTAATCACCAGCCCGACCGGCGCGGTGATCCGCGACGTGCTGCACCGGATCGCCGAACGCTGGCCCTGTCGCGTCATCGTCTGGCCTGTGGTCGTTCAGGGCGAATCGGCCTGCGGTCAGGTGTCGAATGCCATTCGCGGCTTTGACGCGATGACGCCCAACGGGCCGATCCCCCGCCCCGACCTGCTGATCGTCGCGCGCGGCGGCGGGTCGGTCGAGGACCTGTGGTGCTTCAACGACGAGGGCCTGGCGCGGACCGTGGCGGCGGCGCGCATTCCGATCATCTCGGCCGTGGGGCACGAAACCGACACCACCCTGATCGACTTCGTCTCGGATCGCCGGGCGCCGACGCCGACCGGCGCGGCCGAAATGGCGACGCCGGTGCTGGCGGACCTGCGCTATGCCGTCGCGGACATGGACCGGCGCATGGTGCAGGCAGGCGGACGGCTGATCGAGGATCGACGCACGCGCCTGCGGGCGGTGGCGCGCGGCCTGCCGGCGCGACCGGAGGACCTGCTGGCTCTGGCGCAACAACGACTGGACCATGTTTCGAGCCGGCTGGGATCGGGCCTGCAACGCAACGTCGCCCTGCACGAGCGGCATCTGGCGGTGACGGGCGGCAAGCTGAGCCCAGCCCTGCTGCGCACGCGGATCGAGCGGGGGCAGGACCGGCTACGCGGCGCGGGCGACCGGTTGGGCGCAGCGCTTCAGGCCGGCGTGGCGCGCGGCGAACGGCGGTTGTTGCAGGTCTCCGGGCGGCTGTCGCCCGAACCGCTGCATCGACGACTGGACCAGCGTCAGGCCCGGCTTGAAGCCGTCGGGGCGCGGCTGGACGGGGTCCTGCCGCGCCGACTGGAGCGGGACGCCGATCGCCTGGCGGCGCTGTCGCGCGCGCTGACGACCCTGGACCCCGGACGGCCCAAGCCCGGCTTCGCCCGCGTGGAAGATTCAGACGGCGCCTGGATCACCTCGGCCAAGGCGCTGGAGGCGGGTCAGGCGGTCCGGCTGGTGTTCGGCGACGGCGTTCAGCCCGCGACAATCGACGGCGGCGAACCCCGTCCGTTCCCGCCGCGTCCGGCGGCCAAGCCGAAGCCGTCCGCCGCCGATCAGGGCAGCCTGTTCTGACGGCGGCGGATATGATCCGCGTTTTCCGCTTCGCCCCGGCGCCGCTTCCTGCTAACGGCGCCGCATGAAGATCACGCGCCTCGCCGTCACCGCCTATGTGTTCGCCCTCCTGATCATCGTCCTGGATCAGCTGACCAAGGCCTGGATCATCAGCGGCCTGTCGCTGCAGGAAGTCGGCCGCATCCCGGTCTTCCCGCCGATCCTGAACTTTAGCTGGGTCGAAAACACCGGCGTCAGCTTCGGCCTGTTCGGCGGCGGCGAAGCCCGCTGGGGCCTGGCCATCTTCTCCATCGTCGTCTCGGCCGGCCTGGCCTGGTGGGCGACGCAGTCGAACCGTCGCCTGCTGATCACCGCAATCGGCTTCGTCATGGGCGGGGCCCTGGGCAATGTGATCGACCGGATCCGCTTCGGCTATGTGGTCGATTTCATCGACTTCTCGGGCACCGGCGTGTTTCCTTGGGTGTTCAACGTCGCCGACAGCGCCATCACCATCGGTGTCGTGCTGCTGATCATCGACAGTCTGGTGTCTGACAAACCCGCCAAGGTTGGCGCGGCCGTCGAAAAGTCGTAATCACCCCGTCTTCACTATGCCGACTGCGCCATCGCGGCGCTTCCTGCATCAGCCGACCAGAGCCTGAAACCATGCGTATCCGCAGTGTCGCCGTCCTGACCCTCGTCGCCTCCTCCGCGCTCGCCGTCTCGGCCTGCGGCAGCATCAAACAGGGCATCGGCCTGACCAAGGTGGTGCCCGACGAGTTCGTCACCGTCTCCACCGCCCCGCTCAGCATTCCGCCGGAATACGGCCTGCGTCCGCCCGCGCCGGGCCAGCCGCGCCCACAGGAACTGGCCCCGGAAAGCGCCGCGCGTCAGATCCTGCTAGGTCAGCGTCAGGCCGTCACCCGCACGCCGGGCGAACAAGTCCTGGTGGCTCAGGCCGGCGGCGAACAGGCCGACCCGCTGGCCCGCTATGTCGTCGATGACGAGTTCGGCGATCTGGCGCACAAGGACGAAAGCTTCGCCAACCGCCTGATGTTCTGGCGCAAGGACGACGCCTCGACCCAAGCGCCGACGGTCCGCCAGACCGCCGAAGGCCAGAAGACCATCGACGCCTCGACCGAGGCCGCCCGCCTTCAGGCTCTGACCGGCGGACAGCAGGCCATCACGATCCAGCCGCGTCGCAGCAACGGCTTCAAGCTGCCGGGCCTGTAAGGACCGCTACGACGGACGCTTGCCACGGCGGCGTCCGTCCTTATTGTAAACGGACCTGATCAGGAGCCGTTTGCATGACCGAAACCGTCGATATCGCCGCCCTTTCCGGGATCGACCAACTGCGTCTGGGCATGACGGGCGGCTTCATCGCGCCCATCGCCCGCACCGTCGGCTTCGAACTGACCGAAGTTGAAGAAGGCCGGGTGGTGTTCGAGGCCATCCCAACCACCGCCGTCTATAATCCGCTGGGCACGGTCCATGGCGGCTGGATCGCGACGGTGCTCGACTCGGCCTGCGGCTGCGTCGTCCATTCCACGCTTCGGCCGGGCCAGACCTATACGACGCTGGAACTGAAGACGGTTTTCCACAAGGCGCTGACGGCCGGCACGCCGGTTCGGGCCGAGGGCCGGATCGTTCAGGCTGGTCGCCGCGCGGCCTTCTCGGAGGCCGATCTGCGCGGTTTGGATGGCAAGCTCTATGCGACTGCAACCTCGACATGCCTGGTCATGGAGCGTTGAGGGGAGCGCTGAGGCCAGCAAGCGTTTGCCGCGCCTCGCTTTAGCCGCTATCAGCGGCGAGCGTTGATGATCGGCCGCCGATCGTCGTGCGCCCTCTCTCGCTGTCGGAAAAATAAGCTGATGCGTCGCGTGTTCACCGCCCTGGCCGCCCTCTCCATCGCGGCCTCCGTCCTGCCCGTCGCCGCCGAGGCCCAGACCTCCCAACGTCAACGTGAGCGCGGCGGGCAACAGCAGCAGGCCTCGGGTGACGACGCCGCGCCGTCGCGCGCGCCGCGCATTGCGCCCCTGCGTCGCCGCGCCAACGCCGGCCCCTGCCCCTATGTGAAAATTCTCTACGACGCCGCCCGCTACGTCGAGCTGGAAGGCGGCCGCGCCGCCGTGGCCAATGTCGGCTATACCGGCGAGATCGAGGGTATCTCTTCGGACTGCGAATATCGTGAAGCCGACCCGATTCGTGTCGATATGGACGTGCTGTTCAACCTGGGCCGCGGCCCGCAGGCGACCGGCGAGCAGCGCACCTACCGCTATTGGATCGCGGTGACCGAGCGGAACAACGCCATCCTATCGAAGGAATATTTTGACCTGCCGGTGAACTTCGAGGGCCAGCGCACCGCCTCGGTGACTGAAAAGCGCACCATCGTCATTCCGCGCGCCGGCATCGACACCAGCGGCAGCAACTTCGAAATCCTGGTCGGTTTCGACGTGACGCCGGAAATGGCCGAGTTCAACCGCTCGGGCAGCCGCTTCCGCGTCAACGCCGGCACGACGCCCGCCGCGCCCTCGCCTGCTTCCGCACCGAGCCAATAATGTCTGATCTGAAGACCGTCCTCAGCGAAGCGGTCGCCGCCGCCTTCGCCGCCGAAGGCGTGGACGCGGCCTTGGCCCGCGTTACCCCGTCGGACCGCCCCGACCTGGCCGATTTCCAGTCCAATGGCGCGCTCGCCGCCGCCAAGGCGCTGAAGGCCAATCCGCGTGAACTGGCCGGCAAGATCGCCGAGCGCCTGAGCGCGGATGCCCGCTTCGCCTCGGTCGAAGTGGCGGGACCGGGCTTCATCAATCTGAAGCTCTCCGACGCGCTGCTGGCCGAACGCGCGACCGAGGTGGCGAACGACGCCGCCCACGCGGGCGCCGCGACCGTGGCCGAGCCGCGCCGGGTGGTCATCGACTACGGCGGTCCCAACGTCGCCAAGCCGATGCATGTCGGCCATTTGCGCAGCGCCATCATCGGCGAGAGCCTGAAGCGGTTGTTCCGCTTCCGCGGCGACCACGTCACCGGCGACGCCCACTTCGGCGACTGGGGCTTCCAGATGGGCCTGCTGATCGTCGCCTGCGGCGACGAGGGCCTGGCCGAGACCTTCATGGCCGAAGGCGACGGTCCCTTCCCGGTCGACAGCCCCGTGACCCTCGCCGACCTCGACCGCCTTTATCCGCAGGCCGCCGGCAAGGCCAAGGAGGATCCGGCCTTCCGCGACCGCGCCCGCAAGGCGACGGCGGAGCTTCAAAACGGCCGTCCCGGCTATCGCGCGCTGTGGCGGCATTTCGTGGCGGTCAGCCGTGAGGCGCTGAAGCGCGAATACGGCGACCTGTCGGTCGATTTCGACCTGTGGAACGGCGAAAGCGACGCCGATCCGCAGATGCCGGAAATGCTGGCGCATCTGAAAGAGACCGGCCTGCTGGTCGAGGACGACGGCGCCCAGGTGGTTCACGTCGCCAAGCCCGGCGAGACGCGCAAGAAGAAGCTGGCCGACGGCTCGGTGATCGAGGCCCCGTCTCCCCCGCCCCTGCTGGTCATCAGCTCGGAGGGCTCGGCCATGTACGGCACGACCGACCTGGCCACGATCCTGGACCGCAAGAAGGCTCTGTCGCCCGACCTGGCCCTCTACGTCGTCGACGAACGCCAGGCCGAGCATTTCGAACAGGTCTTCCGCGCCGCCTATCTGGCCGGTTACGCTGAACGGGGTGCGCTGGAGCATCTCGGCTTCGGCACGATGAACGGACAGGACGGCAAGCCGTTCAAGACCCGCGCGGGCGGCGTGCTGAAACTGCGCGACCTGATCGACCAGGCGACCGAAAAGGCGCGCGAGCGCTTGCACGAGGCCAAGCTGGGCGACGACCTGTCGCCGGAGGAGTTCGAGGCCATCGCGCACAAGGTGGCCATCGCCGCCCTGAAGTTCGCCGATCTGTCGAACGCGCGCACGACCAGCTACGTGTTCGACCTCGACCGCTTCATGAGCTTCGAGGGCAAGACCGGGCCGTATCTGCTGTATCAGTCGGTCCGCATCAAATCCCTGCTGCGCAAGGGCGCCGAACAGGGGCTGACGCCCGGCTCCATCGTCATTGCAGAACCGGCGGAGCGCGATCTGGCCCTGACGCTGGACGCCTTCTCGACCGCCGTGTCGGACGCCTACGACAAGCGGATGCCGCATCTGGTCGCCGAACACGCCTATCGCGTGGCTCAGTCCTTCTCGAAATTCTACGCCGCCTGCCCCGTGCTGATCGCGCCGGACGAAGCGACCAAACGCTCGCGTCTGGCCCTGTCCGCTGCGGCTCTGCGCCAGCTGGAAATCGCGTTGAACCTGCTGGGCATCGACACGCCGGAGCGGATGTAGGGTATAGACAGGGCGACATCCTCCCGGAGATCGCCCATGTCGCTCGACGCCTATATCGCCGGCCTGCCCAAGGCCGAACTGCATCTGCACATCGAGGGCTCGCTGGAGCCCGAGCTGATGTTTGAGCTGGCGCAGCGGAACGGCGTGTCCATTCCCTATGACAGCGTCGAGGCGGTGCGGGCGGCCTATGATTTCTCGAACTTGCAGGACTTTCTGGACATCTACTATGCGGGGGCCGCCGTCTTGCTGACGCGGCGGGATTTCGAGGATCTGGCCTTCGCCTATTTCCAGCGCGCGGCGGCGGATAATGTGCGCCACGCCGAAATCTTCTTCGATCCCCAGACCCATACCGACCGAGGCGTGCCCTTCGGCGTGGTGGTCGAGGGGCTGATCGCAGGCATGGACCGGGCCAAGGCGGAGCTGGGCGTGTCCAGCGGCCTGATCCTCAGCTTCCTACGCCACCTGACCGAGGAGGAAGCGTTCGCGACGCTGGAGGCGGCCGAACCCTATCTGCACCATTTCATCGGCGTGGGGCTGGATTCGTCGGAGGTCGGCCATCCGCCGTCCAAGTTCCAGCGCGTCTTCGCCGCCGCGCGTGAGCTGGGCCTAAAACTGTGCGCCCACGCGGGCGAGGAGGGCCCGCCCGCCTATGTGCACGAGGCGCTGGACCTGCTGAACATCGACCGGATGGACCACGGCAATCGCTCCATGGAGGACGAGGCGCTGGTGCAGCGGCTGTTCGCCGAGCAGATGACCCTGACCGTCTGCCCTCTGTCGAACCTGAAACTGTGCGTGGTCGATGATCTGAAGGCCCATCCCGTCCCCGAGATGCTGCGGCGGGGCCTGCACGTCACCCTGAACTCGGACGACCCGTCCTATTTCGGGGGATATGTGAACGATAACTACAGCCGGCTGGCTGAGGCCGTTGGCCTGACACGCGATCAGGTGACGCGACTGGCGAAAAACAGCTTCGAGGGGTCGTTCCTGGGCGAGCCGGAGAAGGCGGCCTACCTGGATGAGGTGGAGGCCTATGCGGCGGGGCACTGACGCCCTCTCCTTTCGTCATTCCAGGGCGTCCGAAGGACGAACCCGGAACCCAAGAGGCGCGCATCCGGCCTAGGCTGTATCGTGCAGAGGGAATGCGGCCCTGGGTTCCGGGTCTTCGCTACGCTTCGCCCGGAATGACGAAAGGAAGCGGTCATCGCTTCCGGCCGCCCTACGTTCCTGCTATGTTCCGGTTATGGACCAAGCTGGCACCAAGGCTGAAGACAGCGCGAACCTCCGCTGGCTGTTCGTCGATCTGAACGCCTTCTTCGCCAGCGTCGAACAGCAGATGAACCCGGACTGGCGGGGCAAGCCGGTCATCGTTCGGCCGGCGATGAGCGAATACACCGGCGCCATCGCCGCCAGCTATGAGAGCAAGGCCTGGGGCGTTCACACCGGGATGCGGGTGTCCGAGGCGCGCAAACTGTGCCCTGACCTGATCGTCGCCGAGGCGCGCCCCGACCTTTACGTCAAAATCCATCAGCAGATCATGGCCGAGATCGACCGCCATGTTCCGGTGTGGAAGGTCGGCTCAATTGACGAATGTTCGTGCGAACTGCTGGGTCCAGAACGGTTGGAGGCAAACGCCGTCGCCCTGGCCCGACGCATTCAGGCGGGCATCCTGCAAAACGTCGGTGACTGTCTGCGGTCGTCCGTCGGGCTGGCGCCGTCGCGGTTCCTGGCCAAGACCGCCTGCGGCATGCAGAAGCCCGCCGGGCTGACGGTGCTGCGGGCCAACGAACTGCCCGGCCCCTTGCTGGACCTGCCGCTGTCGAAATATCCGGGCATCGGCTCGCGCATGCAGATCCGGTTGCAGGCGGCGGGCGTCACCGACACGGCCGGCCTTTGGAACATGAGCGCGAAACAGGCCAGGGCGGTCTGGAACAGCATCGAGGGCGAACGCATCTGGCGCGGCCTGCATGGTCTGGACAGCGAGCCGACGCCGGAAAAACCGCCCGCCTCCATCAGCCACAGCCACGTCCTGGCCCAGACCATGCGGACCCCGGACAAGGCGCGAGCCGTGGCGCGGCGGCTGGTGGTCAAGTGCGGAGCCCGCCTGCGGCGCATGGGCCTGACCGGCGCCAGCCTGACCCTGCATCTGGACATGGGGCCGAAGGCGACGCCCCGAAGCGGTCGACGCGGCTGGGAAACGGCGGCGATGAGTTGTCCCATCGCGCCGACACAGGACACCTTCGCCCTGCTGGCCGCGCTCGACAGTCTGTGGCGCAAGGTCGAGCCGGAGCTGGAGGCGGGACGCCTGAGCTATGTCGGGGTCGGGGTGCACGGCCTGAAAGCCCGCGACGCCTTCGAGACCGACCTATTCGCCGCCGGCCCGGATCAGGACGGCGAGGCCCCGTCTCTTCGCCTGTCCCAGGCGCTGGATGCGTTGAACCGCCGCTACGGCAAGGACACCGTCAGCATCGGCCCCAAGGCCGGCCTGCCCGACTATATCGGCGCCAAGATCGCCTTCACCCGCATCCCCGAGGCCGAGGATTTCTGGGAGTGAGGCCCACCTAGCTCAGCAGGGACGCCGCCGCGATCTCAGCCACGCCCAAGGCCCGAAAACTGTCTTGGGCCGCCGCCTTGGTTTGCGGCGCGATGGCCCGACTGGCGTCGGCGATCACCACGGCTTCGAACCCTTCGCGAACCGCGTCCTCGGCGGTGAAGCGGACGCAGTAGTCGAAGGCCAAACCGCACAGGAAGACACGCGTCACGCCCAGTTCGCGAAGCAGGCCGGCCAGTCCCGTCGGGGTGCGGTGATCGTTCTCAAAGAAGCCGGAATAGCTGTCGACCGCCGGATTGTAGCCCTTGCGGATCACGGCCATGGCCTTATCGACCGTCGGCGCTGCATCAGGATGAAAGTCGGCGCCAGGCGTGCCCTGAAGACAATGATCCGGCCACAGCATCTGGCGACCATAGGCCACCTCGATCTCGGTGAAGGGCGCAGCGCCGGGGTGATTGGAGGCGAAAGAAATCTGGTCCGGCGTATGCCAGTCCTGGGTCACGATCACCCGGTCGAACCGAGCCGCCAGCCGGTTGATCAGCGGCATGATCCCCGCGCCGCCCGCCACCGCCAGACGGCCGCCTTCACAGAAGTCGTTCTGCGGATCGATGACCAGAAGGGCGTCGCTCATCAGACGCCTGCGTAGGCGTCGATCTCGTTGGCCGAACCGAGCGCGACGGGGATGCGCTGGTGCAGATGCTCGGGCTGCACGTCCAGAATGGCTTGGCGTCCGTCCGTCGTCGCCTTGCCGCCGGCTTGTTCGACCAGGAAGGCCATGGGATTGCCTTCGTACATCAGGCGCAGCTTGCCCGGCTTGTTCGGCTCGCGCCGGTCCCAAGGATAAAGGAAGACCCCGCCGCGCATCAGGATGCGGTGAACATCCGCCACCATGGCCGCGACCCAGCGCATATTGAAG
This sequence comes from Brevundimonas sp. SPF441, assembly GCF_009661015.1. NCBI lineage: Bacteria > Pseudomonadati > Pseudomonadota > Alphaproteobacteria > Caulobacterales > Caulobacteraceae > Brevundimonas > Brevundimonas sp. SPF441. The sequence continues at coordinate 80,846 of NZ_WJWX01000005.1, forward strand.
TTCTTGGCCCGAGGCCCCTCCTCGCCCTTCAGCAGGTCGCCGACATAGGTCTGCACCGGCTCGGCCCAGTGGCGCAGGTTCGACATGTTGATGGCGAACTCCTTGGTGTCCGGCGAAATGGCGATGTCATCGTGGGTCAGTATCCAGTCGCCGTCGTTCGACAGGGTGAATCCCTTCACGCCCGCGCCCGTCGTCAGCACCAGCATGGTCTGCGGCCCATAGACGGCATAGAGGGCGGCGACCTGACGGCGGCCGGGCTGCATGAAATCGGCCTCGGTCGGGGTCGCCGTCGCGGACTTCAGCACCGAGACGATGGTGCCGACGGGCGCGTTGATGTCGATGTTGGACGAACCGTCCAGCGGGTCGAACAGCACCAGATATTCGCCGGCCGGGTTGGAGGCCGGCTGGACCTCGTCCATCTCTTCGGACGCGACGCCGGCGACGGCCGGGCTGGCCAGCAGGGCCTCGGTCAGCATGTCGTTGGTCATGACGTCGAGCTTCTTCTGCTCCTCGTCCTGCACATTGATCTGACCCGATGCGCCCAGCGCCCCGGCCAGGGCGCCGCCCGCGACGACCTTGCTGATGTCCGCGCAGGAGGCGGCGACCACGGTCAGAACCGTCTTCAGCCCCTCGGGCGCATCTAGGGCGGCGATATGGGCGTCAAGGCGTGTGCGGGTCATGCGGTCGGTCCGGTTCTGGGCGTTGCGCCGTTTTGGCGGGGGACAGGCCCCAGAGCAAGGCGGCAGGGCAAGGTGACAACGAAAACGCCCCGGCGAAACCGGGGCGTTTCCTTATCCTTCGGCGTTGCCGCTCAGATCGGCAGGATCGCCGTACCGAACGCCCGTTTCAGTTCGTGGGCGGCGAAGGTCTGGGCCGCCGCCGCATCCGGCACGACCGCCGCCATGCCGAAGAACTCGTGCGTCGAGCCGTTGAAGGTCTTGTGACGCACATCGACGCCCGCCTGCTCCAGCTTCTCGGCCAGCAGTTCGCCCTCGGTGCGCAGCGGATCGATCTCGGCGCAGATCACCGTCGTCGAGGGCAGGCCCGACAGGTTCGCCTTCTCGACGATATTGATGCGCGGGTCCTGAGCATCGGCCTCGTTGGCGAAGATGTGTTTCACGAACCACTTCATCATCGGCTTGTTCAGCGGCTTGGCGTCGGCGTTCTCGACGTACGACTCATTGTCCATGTCCACGCCGGCGACCGGATAGACCAGCACCTGATGTTTGGGCGCCGGCAGGCCAGCGTCGCGCGCCATCATCGACACACCGATGGCCAGGTTGCCGCCTGCGCTTTCGCCCATGACCGCCACCTTCTGCGGGTCTCCGCGGAAGGTCTGCGCATTCTCCAGCACCCAGCGATAAGCGGCCAGGGCGTCGTCGTGGGCGGCGGGGAAATGGTGTTCCGGAGCCTGGCGATAATGGACCGAGACCACGATCACATCAGCCATCTTGGACACGCCGCGCGGGCCGCCGTCATAGACGTCCAGATCCGCGATCACGAAGCCGCCGCCGTGGAAATAGACGAGGACCGGGTGCAGCTTGTCTTCGGAATGGTCATGCGGCTTGTAAACCCGCGCCTGGATCGGCCCGGCGGCGCCGGGGATGGTGATGTCGCTGGTCTTGACCCCCATGTCGTCGCTGGGGTCCTTGCCGTCCTTGCGCAACAGCGATTTCACTGCGTCGGTCGGGGTCGGTTGCTGGCGGGCCTCCTCTGGCGACAGGGTCTCGATCGGCTTGCCGCCGAGTGTCGCCAGTTCGTCCAGCACCTTCTGCATCGGGCCGTCGGCCTTGGCGGGGGTGTCGCGCGGCTTGTCGTTGTCGCCGAACAGCTTGTCTATAATGGACATTTTTGCATTCCTGGGTCTGGTTTCGGGGTCCGGAACGACAACCCGCCGCACGCATCCTTGTTCCCGGCCCGCTTGACTTGACGCTTGAGTCGATGCCTTAGGTCGCACGCTCTCGCGGGAGAGATCGGGCGCTGGAAACAGGGTTCGACGCCGAAGGCGCAACCGCCCCGGAAACGCTCAGGCAAACGGACCGCGAAGCATACGGACGCTGGAAAGTCGCCCATTCGGGCGCGCCGACGGAGCAAGGCGACATGATTTGGTCGCCGGAATCTCTCAGGCTTCAGGACAGCGGGGGCGCGAGGACGGCGGAGCTCCGCCACAACACGCGACCCTGAAAGCCTGAACCATGACCGACCAGACCCTGAAGACCACGCCTTTGAACGCCGCGCACCGCGCGCTGGGCGCCCGCATGGTGGGCTTCGGCGGCTATGACATGCCGGTCCAGTACGAAGGCGTTCTGGCCGAGCATCGCTGGACGCGGGAACACGCCGGTCTGTTCGACGTCTCCCACATGGGCCAGTGCAAGATCACCGGCGAGGACGCGACCGCCCAGTTCGAGCGTTTCGTGCCCGGCGACTACGCGATCCTGAAGGCCGGCAAACAGAAATATTCGCTGCTGCTGAACGGCGAAGGCGGCGTCATCGACGACCTGATGGCCGGACGGCCGGATCACGACGGCCTGTTCGTCGTCGTCAACGCCGGCAACAAGGACGAGGACTTCGCCTTCTGGGAAGCCAACCTCGAAGGTGACGCCAAGCTGACGGTGCTGGACCGCGCGCTCATCGCCATCCAGGGGCCGGAAGCCGCCGAGGTCATGGCCGCGCACGAGCCGATCCTGGCCGAAATGGGCTTCATGGAATGCGCTCGCCTGATGCTGTTCGGAGCCGACTGCTACGTCTCACGCTCGGGCTACACCGGCGAAGACGGCTATGAGATTTCGGTCCCGGCGGACCAGGCCGAGCGCATCTGGAACACCATTCTGGAAGACGCTCGCGTCAAGCCGATCGGCCTGGGCGCCCGCGACAGCTTGCGTCTGGAAGCGGGCCTGCCGCTGCACGGCCACGACATCGACCCGTCCACCTCGCCGGTCGAAGGCGCCCTGACCTTCGCCCTGTCCAAGTCGCGCAAAGAACGCGCCAATTTCGCCGGCGCAGACCGGATCTTGAAGGAACTGTCCGACGGCCCCTCGCGCGTTCGTGTCGGTCTGATTGTCAAGGAAGGCGCCCCGGCCCGTGAAGGCGCCGAGATCGCCGACGCCGACGGTAACGTGATCGGCAAGGTCACCTCGGGCGGCCCCTCCCCCACCTTGGGCAAGAACGTCGCCATGGGCTACGTCTCGCCGGCCCATGCCGCCCTGGGCACGGCGCTGAAGGTCATTGTGCGCGGCAAGACCGCCGCCGCCGAAGTCGTCGCCATGCCCTTCGTGGCTCAACGCTATTACCGCAAACCCAAAGCCTGAGAGATCAGACCATGAAGTTCACCAAGGATCACGAGTGGGTCAGCCTGGATGGCGACATCGCCACGGTCGGCATCTCCAAACACGCTGCCGACGCCCTGGGCGACGTGGTGTTCGTCGAAGTGCCTGAAGTCGGCAAGACCGTCTCCAAGGGCGACAGCTTCGCCGTGGTCGAGAGCGTGAAGGCGGCGTCGGACGTCTACGCCCCCGTCTCGGGCGAAGTGGTCGAGGCGAACGACGCCCTGTCGACCGCCCCGGAAACCGTCAACTCGGGCGCCGAGGCCGACGGCTGGTTCGCCAAGATCAAGGTCTCGGACGCCTCGCAACTGGACGCCCTGATGGACCAGGCCGCCTACGACGATTTCCTCGCCACCCTCTAAGCCCCATCGGACCCTCTGATTAAAAGTCAGAGGGTCTTCGGCCTTTCATGGCCCAGGACACGACCATGCGTTACCTCCCCCTGACGCCCGACGACCGCACGGCGATGCTCGCCGCCATCGGCGCGAAATCCATCGATGATCTGTTTGTGGACGTGCCCCAGGCCGCCCGTCTGGACGGCCCCGTCGATCTGCCGCGCGTCGCAGGCGAACTGGAGGTCGAGCGCGCCCTGTCCGCCATGGCGGCCAAGAACGCCACGGCCGGCGCCGTGCCCTTCTTCTGCGGCGCAGGCGCCTACAAGCACCACGTCCCGGCGACGGTGGATCACGTGATCCAGCGCTCGGAGTTCCTGACCAGCTACACCCCCTACCAGCCGGAGATCGCGCAGGGCACGCTGCAGTACCTGTACGAGTTCCAGACTCAGGTCGCGAACCTGACCGGCATGCCGGTCGCCAACGCCAGCCTGTACGACGGTTCGACCGCGATGGCCGAGGGCGTGCTGATGGCGACCCGCGTGACCCGCCGCAACAAGGCGGTGATCTCGGGCGGCGTGCACCCGCACTACATCAAGGCGAGCGAAACCGTGGTGCACGCCGTCGGCGTCGAGACCTTGGCCCTGCCCGCCGCTGTCGACGCCGAGGCCGCCGTCATCGACCAGATCGGTCCCGACACCGCCTGCGTCGTCGTCCAGACCCCCAACGTCTTCGGCACGGCCACCGACGTGACCAAGATCGCAGAGGCCGCGCACGCCGCCGGCGCCCTGCTGATCGTCGTGGTCACCGAGGCCGTGTCGATGGGCCTGCTGAAATCGCCCGGCGAGATGGGCGCCGACATCGTCGCGGCCGAAGGCCAGTCGATCGGCAACGCCCTGAACTTCGGCGGCCCCTATGTCGGCCTGTTCGCCACGCGCGAGAAGCTGATCCGCCAGATGCCCGGCCGCCTGACCGGCGAGACTGTGGACGCCGACGGCGAGCGCGGCTTCGTCCTGACCCTGTCCACGCGCGAGCAGCACATTCGCCGCGACAAGGCGACGTCGAACATCTGCACCAACTCGGGCCTGTGCACCCTGGCCTTCACCATCCACATGAGCCTGCTGGGCGAGACGGGTCTGCGCAAACTGGCCCTGCTGAACCACGAAAAGGCCGTCGCCACGCGTGACGCCCTGGCCGCCATTCCGGGCGTCGAAATCCTGACCGACCGCTTCTTCAACGAGTTTGCGGTGCGCCTGCCCAAGAACGCGGCCGAGGTCGTGGATCAGCTGGCCGCCCATCATGTCCTGGCCGGCGTGCCCTACAGCCGCCTGGCCCCCGACGCCGGCATGGACGACGTCCTGCTGGTCGCTGCGACCGAGACGACCCTGGATGCCGACATCCAGATCCTCGCCAAGTCGCTCTCCAAAGTCCTCGGCGCGTAAGGGATACTGACCATGAGCACCATGAACACCGTCGGCCGCCCGACCGCCCCGAACCAGGTCCAGACCAAGCCCGCCACCCTGACCGGCGGCCGCGGCCTGTTGCAGAACGAAGCCCTGATCTTCGAGGGGGACGGCTGGGGCAAGACCGGCGTCGATCTGCCGGACCCCAAGACGGACGGCTCTGACCTGGGCGACCTGGTCCGCAAGGATCCGATCGGCCTGCCCGGTCTGTCCGAGCCGGAAACCGTGCGCCACTATGTGCGCCTGAGCCAGAAGAACCACGCCATCGACCTGGCCATCTATCCGCTGGGATCGTGCACGATGAAGCACAACCCGCGCCTGAACGAGAAGATGGCGCGCCTGCCGGGCTTCTCCGACATCCACCCGCTGCAGCCGATCTCGACGGTGCAGGGCGCGCTGGAACTGATGGACACCCTGGCCCACTGGCTGAAGACCCTGACCGGCATGCCCGCTGTCGCCCTGTCGCCCAAGGCCGGCGCCCACGGCGAACTGTGCGGTCTGATGGCGATCCGCGCCGCCCACGAGGCTTCGGGCCAGCATGAGAAGCGTCGCAAGGTTCTGGTTCCCACCAGCGCCCACGGCACCAACCCGGCGACCGCCGCCTTCGTCGGCTATTCGGTGGTCGAAGTCGCCCAGACCGAGGACGGCCGCGTGGACGTCGCCGACCTGGCGTCCAAGCTGGGTGACGACGTCGCCGCCATCATGGTGACCAACCCCAACACCTGCGGCCTGTTCGAGCGCGATATTCTGGAGATCAGCCGCCTGACGCATGAGGCCGGCGCCTATTTCTACTGCGACGGCGCCAACTTCAACGCCATCGTCGGCCGGGTTCGTCCGGGCGACCTTGGCGTCGATGCGATGCACATCAACCTGCACAAGACCTTCTCGACGCCGCATGGCGGCGGCGGTCCGGGCGCGGGTCCGGTGGTCCTGTCCGAAGCCCTGGCCCCCTTCGCCCCCGCCCCCTGGGTCGTGCATGACGACGGCGGCTATCGCCTGATCGAGCGCGAGGAGGACGAGGCCGAGCAAGCCTTCGGCCGTCTGTGCGCCTTCCAGGGCCAGATGGGCATGTACACCCGCGCCCTGTCCTACATGATGTCGCACGGCGCCGACGGCCTGCGTCAGGTGGCCGAAGACGCGGTGCTGAACGCCAACTACATCAAGGCCCGGCTCGGTGATTTGATGTCGGCCGCCTTCCCCGACGGCCCCTGCATGCACGAGGCCCTGTTCGACGACGAATGGCTGAAGGGCACGGACATCACCACGCTCGACTTCGCCAAGGCGATGATCGACGAGGGCTTCCACCCGATGACCATGTATTTCCCGCTGGTCGTCCACGGCGCCATGCTGATCGAGCCGACGGAGACCGAGTCCAAGGCCGAACTGGACCGCTTCATCGAGGCGATGCGCGCCCTGGCCGGAGCGGCCCAGGCCGGCGACGTCGATCGGTTCAAGGGTGCGCCCTTCCACGCACCGCTGAAACGTCTGGACGAAACCCGCGCCGCCCGTTCGCCGGTTCTGCGCTGGACCGCGCCGGAAGGCTCCAACAAGGCGGCCTGATCTCGAAGTCGCCCCTTCCTGCGGGAAGGGGCTGACGTGGGGCTTATCCATCGCTAGGTCATGGCCATGACCTGGACGACGAACGACATCCCCGACCTTTCCGGCCGACTGGCCATCGTCACCGGCGCGACCGGCGGGCTGGGGCTGGAGACCGCCCTGGTGCTGGCCGGCAAGGGCGCCGAGGTCGTGCTGGCGGCCCGCAATCCCGCCAAGGGGGCCGAGGCCGAACGGCTGATCCGGTCTCGTCATCCGGATGCGGCCGTGCGGTTCGAACTGCTGGACCTCGCCAGCCTGGCCTCCGTCCAGGCCTTCGCCGAGCGCCCTCTGGCGACGGGACGCCCCATCGACATCCTGATCGACAATGCGGGCGTCATGGCCCTGCCGACGCGCCAGACGACCGTCGATGGATTCGAGATGCAGTTCGGGACCAACTACCTGTCCCACTTCGCCCTGGTCGGCCGCCTGCTGCCGTTGCTGATTGGGGCAAAGGCCCGCCTGGTCCAGCTGTCCAGCGTCGCCCACCGCAGCGGCCATATCCGCCTGGACGACCTGAACTATCAAAGCCACTACAGCCCGTGGCCGGTCTATCAGCAATCCAAGCTGGCCATGCTGATGTTCGCCCTGGAGCTTCAGCGCCGCAGCGACGCTCACGGCTGGGGCCTGACCAGCGTGGCGGCCCATCCCGGCTTCGCCCGCACCGACCTGATCGCCAACGGCCATGCCGGCAAGCCCGGCCTGTTCGCGCGCGGCGCGCGGCTGCTGGAGGCCGTGCTCAGCCATTCGGCCGCCGACGGCGCCCTGCCGATCCTGATGGCCGCGACCCTGCCGGACCCGACGCCGGGCGGCTATTACGGCCCCACCGGGTTTCAGGAGATGAAGGGCCGGCCAGGCGTCGCGGTGATCAAGCGCCAGGCCAGGGACGTCGATGTGGCCAAGCGTCTGTGGTCGGAATCAGAGCGTCTGACGGGCGTGGTCTACGGCTGACGGCGCGGGGCGTGTCCGTCGCGCCACGGCGCGCAGAGATCGTCTCTTCATGACCAAAGCTTCACCCGCCGGACATCCATCCGCCATGGACGCATGGCGTTAAGGGGTCTTGTGGCAAGGTCGTCACGGTCGCCTTTTCCTTTCCCGACGAGGGATCGCGCGTCCGTGGCGACCGTTGTCATGACGATCCTCCTCCCCATCTGGCGTATTCGTGACCTCACTCCCCGTTCCCTTCGTCCGCTCAGACAAACCGCGCGCCTCGACGCTGCGGGTCGTCAAGCGCTGGGCGCTGATGATCGGCGGTCTGTTCGTCGTGCTGCTGGGCATTCTGATCGCCCCCCTGCCCGGGCCCGGCGGCATTCCCGTCATCGCCGTCGGCCTGATGCTGATCCTGAAAAGCTCGTTCTGGGCCAAGCGCCAGTTCATTCGCGCCCAATATGCGCGGCCGAAATGGGTCTATCCCTTCCGTCGCCTGATGCGAAAGAAGCCCGAGTTCGCACCGGTCTTCTGGCAACAGGCGCTGCGGGCCGAAAAGATCGTGACCAAGCGGTCCAGCCGTCGCCTCTCGCGCGGCCGCAAGAGCGTTCGGCGCTATTTCCGCAAACTCTTCCGCTAGTTGGCGCCTGATTTCGCGGTTGCGTTGCTGCAACCGCTAACCACAGGATCGTGAACACCGCTCTCTCAAGTCAGGCGTATCCTGTCTGCGCGTTATCAGAGAACCACTTAGGCGTTGGGAGGCGCTAAGGTCATGATGTCACGCGTACAAAAAGGTCTGATCGCCGGCGTTGCGGCGACCGTGGCCGTCTCACTGCTCGAAATACCCAATATGTTCCTGAACTGGTTTGATCCCTTCCAGGGGGTCATCGCCAGCATGATCGGAATGCCCGGCAATCTGGCCGTCGGCTGGGTGGTCCATGTCATCAGCGGCGTCTTCATCCTGGGGCCGCTGTTCGCCGTCCTGTGTCCCCGCCTGCCGACGGACACGCCCGAGACCAAGGGCATCGTCTTCGCCGTCGGCGCATGGATCCTGATGATGGCCGCCATCGTGATGTTCGGCAACTACCGCACCTTCACGGCTGGCGCAGGCTTCGGCACCTTCGCTTGGCTGCTGATCACCCATGCGGTCTTCGGCATCGTGCTGGGCAACGTCTATGCCCGGCTGGTGGCGCGCGATAAACGGATGGGCGCGACCATCATCGGCGGCGCCCACGCTCACTGATCACGGCTTGCTGTCCAAAGAAAAAGGCCCCCGACGGCGACGTCGGGGGCCTTGTTTCATTCAGGATCAACCCTGATTAGTTCAGGCGATCGCCGATCTGGGCGATGGCGCTGTCCAGCAGCGGATCCTTGGCGCCGCTGGCGAGGCGCGCGGCCAGAACCTGTTCCGCCGACTTGGCGGCCAGATCGGCGGCGGCGGCCTTCACCTCGGCCGAGGCCTGGGCTTCGGCTTGGGCGATGCGGGTTTCAGCCATCTTCTGGCGACGGGCCAGGGTCTCTTCCAACTTGGCCTTGGTCTCGACTTCCAGGCGACGGGCGTCGGCTTCGGCCTGAGCCATCATCTCGGCGGCTTGGGCTTCAGCCTCGGCCTTCTCCTTGCGGATCTGGGCCAGCAGGGCTTCGGCCTCGGCGCGCAGGCGCGCAGCCTCGTCCAGGTCGGCCTGGATCTTGACGGCCTTGGCGTCCAGCGCCTTGCCGGCCATCTTCGGCACGCCGGCGGCGATCAGGATGCCGAAGAAAATGATCAGGCCGATGCCGACCCAGATCTCCGCATTGGCGAAGCTCCAGATGCCGTGTTCGAAGATCAGGTTCATCAGGCGGCTCCCTTGACGGCGGCCAGCTCGGCGGCGGTCGCGGCCTTGCCGGTCAGACGTTCGACCATGGCGGCGGTCGTGTCGGAGGCGATGGTGGAGACATTGGCCATGGCGGCGTCGCGCGTCTTGCCGATCGAGGCTTCCGCCTCGGCGATGCGGGCGTTGACCACGGCTTCTTCGGCGGCCTGACGGGCGTTTGCCTCTTCGGTCACGCGCGCCTTGGCGGCGGCGGCCGTGGCGCGGGCGTCAGCGCGAGCCTTGGCGACTTCCGCATGAGCCTGGGCGGCCTGTTCGGCGGCTTCGGCCTGAACCTGGCGTGCGTTCGCAACGGCGGTGGAAATGGTGTCGGCCCGTTCGTCCATCACCTTGCGAAGGCGTGGCGCGAAGACCTTGGAGACCAGAACGTACAGAATGACGAACAGGATCAGCAGATAGCCGATCTGGCCCGCCCAGTGTTCGAACTGGAATTGCGGCAGGCCGCCCGAGCCGTGCTCGGCGGTGGTCGCCGTCTCGGCGTGCAGGTCCGCTTCGACCGAAGGCGGGACCGCGTCGATGGTGTGGGTGCTGGCCATGAACCGTCTACTGCAGGATCAGATGAAGCGGCGCGCGGGCGAACCCCGCGCGCCGTAATCGACTGATATCAGCCGAAGATCATCAGGATGCCGAGCACGAAGGCCAGGATGCCCAGGGCTTCAGCCAGAGCGGCGCCGACGAACAGGTTGCCGACTTGGCCGGCGGCGGCCGACGGGTTGCGCAGGGCGCCGGCAAGGAAGTTGCCGAAGATGTTGCCCACGCCCAGGGCCGAACCGATCATGCCCAGGGTGGCGAGACCAGCGCCGATGTACTTCGCGGCTTCAGCGTCCATGATTGTATTCCTAGATTAAAGTCGTTGGTGGTTGGGGTGAAGAGACTGGTCCGGCCCTTTAGTGGGCGTGGTCCAGGTTGACCACATCGTTCAGATAGATGCAGGCCAGAACGGCGAAGACGAAGGCCTGGAGGAAGGCCACCAGGAACTCCAGAGCGGTCAGGGCGACGACCATGCCCAGCGACAGGGCCGCGACCGGGAAGGCCAGCAGACCGATGCCGCCGCCCAGGCCCAAAAGGCCCAGTGACACGACGAAGCCGGCGAAGATCTTCAGCGCGACGTGACCGCCCAGCATGTTGCCGAACAGACGCAGCGCCAGGGTGACCGGACGAAGCAGGAAGGACACGAACTCGATCAGGCCGACCACCGGGCGCAGCGCCAGCGGCGCGCCCATCGGCCAGAACAGCTTGAAGAAGCCCAGACCGTTCTTGGCGAAGCCGACGACCAGCACCAGACCGAAGGTGATCAGGGCGAAGGTGGCGGTGATGGCCAGCTGCGAGGTCGCCGTGAAGGTCAGGAACAGACCCAGAATGTTCATGCCCAGGATCAGGATGAACAGGGTGAAGATGAACGGGAAATACTTGCGGCCTTCGTGACCGATGATGGAATCGGCCAGATTGTCGATCAGGCCGAACAGGCCCTCGCCGGCGGCTTGCAGCCGGCCGGGTACGACCTGGGCGTTCGCGGTCACGGCGGCCAGGAAGCCGACGATCAGCACGAAGGCGACCGTCATGGCGATGTGCGAGTTGGTGATCGCCAGATCGACCGTCCCCAGCACAGGCAGGGTGACGTCGCCAAGGTCGACGACCTTCTGAATCGCAAACTGATGAATCGGATCGGCCATGAAGCCCTATCGTTCCCCGTCTTCGTCGGCCTCGACGTAGGGCTCGGCCGGAGCCGTCGTCCCTTGCGCCTTGGCCTGCGCCATCAGCCGGTTGGCTGTGCGACGCGCCATGTAAATCGACAAGGCGAAGCCCAGAAGGACTCCGCCGATCAAACCCCACGGACGGGTCCCGAGGGCCCAGTCTGCGATCGCTCCGAACGCCAGCCCCACGAAGACGCCGCCGAGAAGCTCGGCGATGATCTTGTAGGCCTGACCCGACACCTGGTGGCCGGTCAGTTCGGCGGATTTCTCCGCCGTGGTCCGCGCCTCCAATGCGGATGCGCTGTCTTGGAGGCGTTTGATCGCCTCTTCGCGCGATTCCGACATGGGGGATAGGACCTGTGCGTTCGGCGTCCAGACGGTGCGTCCGGACGGGTCTGAATTCGGCGCGGAAACTAATCGTGAGCGGCCTACAGGTCAAGGCGTCGTGATTATAGCCTAAGACATTGTAGAATATCGGCTTTCCATTCGCGCCCGCCCGCCGTGACGATGCGCCGCTGCTGCGGGCGACAGAATCCGTCGCATCCGCCCTTCGGCTCCGATGGCGGTCAGCGCCGCAAACGACTAGGTTCGCCGCCATGAATGCGCATGTTCCCGTCCCCAATGCTCCGCTTCGCCCGCTTTCAGTGCGGTTGGCCACCCCGCGGGGCTTTTGCGCCGGGGTCGACCGGGCGATCCAGATCGTCGAGCGCGCGATCGAAAAGTTCGGCGCCCCCGTCTATGTGCGCCACGAGATCGTCCACAACAAACATGTGGTCGAGCGGCTGAAGGCCATGGGCGCCGTCTTCGTCAAGGAACTGGATGAATGTCCCGACGACCGGCCGGTCGTCTTCTCGGCCCACGGCGTGCCCAAGTCCGTGCCGGCGACGGCGCGGGCGCGCGAACTGGTCTTCCTAGACGCGACCTGCCCCCTGGTGTCCAAGGTCCACGTCGAGGCCGAACGTCATCATGCGGCCGGCCGGCACATCATCCTGATCGGCCACGCAGGCCATCCCGAGGTCGTCGGCACCCTGGGCCAGCTGCCGCCCGGCGCCATCACCCTGGTCGAGACCGAAGCCGACGCCGAATCGTTCGAACGCCCCGGCGAGGCGCCCCTCGCCTATGCGACCCAGACCACCCTGTCGGTGGACGATACGGCAGGCATCCTGAAGGTGCTGAAGCGCCGCTTTCCCGAACTGCCCGATCCGCACAAGGAAGACATCTGCTACGCCACGACCAATCGCCAGGACGCCGTCAAGGCGCTGGGCGAGGGCTGCGACCTCGTACTGGTCGTGGGGTCCAAGAACTCCTCCAATTCGGTGCGCCTGGTCGAGGTCGCGATGCGCGCCGGCGCCCCGGCCGCCTATCTGGTGGATGATGCGTCCCAGGTGGACTGGTCTTGGTTCGACGACGTGAACACCGTCGGCGTCACTGCCGGCGCCTCGGCGCCCGAGCCGCTGATCGAGGCACTGGTCGACGCCATCCGGGCGCGCTTCGACGCCACGGTGACCGAAGACGACGGCGCGCGCGAAACCGTCACCTTCAAACTGCCGCGCCTGCTGACAGCCTAGGCGACCGCCTTCAACGGCAAGACGACGCGGAAGGTGCTGCCGGCGCCGGGCGCTGTGACGATTTCGATCTTGCCGCCCATCAGGGCCGCCAGACCGTGCGCCGCCGTCAATCCCAGTCCCAGCCCTTCGGCGGTGCGCGTCGCGCTTTCATCGCCCTGGGTGAAAGCCTCGAACAGGCGCGCCGCTTCCGCAGGCTCCATGCCCGGCCCGGTGTCCTCGACCTCCAAGGCCAGGCCCGCGCCCGCAACGGCGCGCAGCATCACGCCGCCGGTGCGTGTGAACCGCACCGCATTGTCCGTCAGCGCCGCCATCAGCTTTTCGACATGAACCGGGTCGCCCAGCCACTCGCCTTCGGCCGCCTCGACCGAAATCTTCAGCCCCTTGGCCTCGGCCGCGCCCCGAAAGTCGTTGGCGACCCGCTGCAGCAGATTGTCGGGCCGGAACGGCCGCGTCTCCAGCGCCACCGCCCCGTCGCGCAACCGCACCACGTCTAGCAGCTCTTCGACCAGCCTCAGTTGCTGACGTCCCGACGCCTTCAAGATTTCCAGTCGCTCGCGCTGCTGCGGCGTCACCAGATCGGCCCCGATGATCTCGGCCATGCCCAGAACCCCGTTCAGGGGCGTGCGCAGTTCGTGACTGACGTTGGACAAGAACCGCGTCTTGGCCCGGTTCGCCGCCTCGGCCCGCTCCAGCGCCGCGGACAGGGCGACCTCCGAGGCTTTGAGGCGCCGAACGTCGGCCGTCGTGTTCCACAGGAGCGACCCCGTGCCGATCAGCAGCACGATGAAGAGCAGCAGCAGCAGCGGTCCGGCCTTGGTCAGGATCTGATAGCCGGGCTGCTCCGGCGCCCAGACGACACGCCCCAACAGGGCGCCGCCGACGTCGCGAACATCGACGCCGATCATGCCCTTGGGCGGCTCTGCATCGCCGGGCTGGAAGTGAATCCGGTCCAGCGCCAAGCGCGTTCGCAAGAGATTGAGCTCGCCGGCGAACGGCTTGAACGACGCGACGATTGGATCGGACGCCGGCGTCGATCCGCCCGCCGTATGCCGTACGACCGTGGAGGCCCCCAGCACATAGACGTCGTCGCCGACGCGGACGAACGCCGCCTTCAGCCGCACCCCGGCATCCGCGGTGACCGATCGGTCGCGGCCAGCGGCCTCGGCCCTGAGCACGTCGATCAGCGGCCGGGCCGCCTGACCGAATGGCTCGCCGACCTGCGTCTTGGCCGGTCGGCCCAGGGTGCTGATGCGAAACAGCCGCCCGGTCCCGTCATAGCCGAGGGTGAAGTGATGCTTGTGCTGCGCGGCGTAGAAGGCGCCGAAGTTGCGGTCGTACCAGGCTACATCGCCCGCCGTCATCCGATCGACGGCCTCGTCCCAGACCGAGGCGGTGGTCAGGTTTTCGCCGATGGTTTCCAGCGCGCGCGTCAGACGCAGCCGCACCAGACCTTCTTCCTTACGCGCCTGGTGGGCGTCAATGCCGCGACTGACGATCGCCAGAACCCCAGCCATGCCGATGATGGACGACAGCATCAGGATCAACGCGATCCTGAACGTGCTCCACGCCCGCCAACCCGTCTTCGATGTCACGCCACTCATACGGTCTGGCTTAAGGTGCGCAGACTAAGACGTCGTGAACATCATCCAGGTCCGCCGCGTTCGCCGACGAAATCCTGGGCGAACTCGGGCGCCTCGTCGTCCAACGGCAGAGTGCCGTCCTCGTCGTCCGCCTCGGAGGCGCGGCTGGGATCCGGCACCTCGAATCCGACCGGCAGCGACAGATCCAACAGACCCGCCGCCTTCATCTCCTGCACGCCCGGCAGATCGTACAGGCTCGCCAGGCCGAAATGCTCCAGGAAGCGGTCGGTGGTCGCATAGGTGACGGGCCGTCCAGGCGTGCGTCTGCGTCCGCGCAACCGCACGAACCCCATCTCCAGCAGCAGGTCCAAGGTGCCCCTGGAGATGCTGACGCCGCGCACGCTCTCGATCTCGGCGCGGGTGACGGGCTGGTGATAGGCGATGATAGCCAGGGTTTCCAAGGCGGCCTTGGACAGCCGGCGCGGCTCCTCGCGTTCCTGCGTCATCATGAAGGCCAGGTCCGGCGCGGTGCGGAAGCGCCAGCGGTCGGCGACGCATTCCAATTCGACCCCCCGCCCCTCATAGCGGGCGCGCAGACCCGATATGGCGCGGGCGACGTTGCAGTTCTCGGGCAGGCGCGCGGCGATCTCGGCCGCCGTCAGCGGCCCGGCGGCGGCGAACAGCAGGGCCTCGACCCGCCGTTCGATCTCGGCCTCGTCGGGCTGGAACGACAGGTCGCTCACGGCGTCAGCTCCAGCGGCTGGCCCTGCCCCCGGCGTTTCAGATACAGGTCCGCAAACGCCTCGCTCTGCCGGATGTCCATCGCCCCCTCCTTCACCAGTTCCAGACTGGCCGACAGGGTCGAGGCCGTAAAGCTGGCCTGGCTGGGCCCCTCCTCGTCCTCGCGATGGGGCGCCACCTGTTCCAGCGGCGTCCAGTCCGCCAGCTTCGGCATGATCTCGCGAAGCCAGTCGCGCGCGGCTTCCAATGGAAAGGCCTCGACCCGCTGGCCGGGGGCATAGCGCCGAGCCTCCTCGCGCCGACGCTGGACCACATAGGCGCTCATCAGTTCGTACAGGCTGGCGTCGATACGATCAGACGGCACGATCACTGTCGCCTCGGGGTCGCCCCGCGTGAAGACGTCGCGCTTCAGCTGGGGCCGTGCCATCAGCTGTTCGACGGCCTTTCGCATCGCCTCCAGCTTCTGCAGCCGGAACGCCAGGGCGGCGGCCATTTCCTCAGCCGGCGGCTCTTCGGCCTTGCCCTTGTCGGTGCGCGGCAACAGTAGGCGCGACTTCAGATAGGCCAGCCACGACGCCATCACCAGATAGTCCGCCGCCAGGGCGAAGTTGCGCCTGCGCGCCTCGTGCACGAAGGCCAGATACTGTTCCGCCAGCTGGGTGATCGACAGCTTCAGCAGATCGACCTTCTGGTTTCGCGCCAGGGCCAGCAGGACGTGCAGCGGTCCCTCATAGCCCTCCAGATCGACGACGAAGGCCTCGCGCTCCTCGACCTCCTCGGCGTTGAAATCCAGATTCGGCTGGAAAGACTCCGTCATAGGTCTTTAGGCCTGCGCCTCACCCACATCCGGCCCCTTGGCGGTGTCCATCCGACCGCCCATGGCCTTGAAGAAACGATCGTGCCCCGCGACGGGATCGAGCGGCTCGGGCGTCCGCACGATCCGGGCCAGAGCGGCTTCCGCCCGGCGGCGCGCCCCGCCCTTCAGCTTGCCGGTCGCCTCGGCCACGTCTTTCATTTCGGCCATGTCGCCATTGCAGTGGAGGACCACGTCGCACCCGGCCTTCAGCGACTGATGCGCCCGCTCGCTCAGAGATCCGCTCAGCGCCTGCATCGACAGGTCGTCGGTCATTATCAGGCCGGAGAAGCCCAGATGTTCACGCATCGTTTTTACGGCCTTCTTCGACTGGGTCGCCGGCCGCTTCTTGTCCAAGGCAGTGAAGACGATGTGCGCCGTCATCGCCAATGGCATGTCCGACATCGCCTTGAACGGCGCAAAGTCCCAGCTGTCCAGGGTCTCAAAATCGGCATGGACCGTCGGCAGGTCTTTGTGGCTATCGGCGAAGGCTCGACCATGCCCCGGCATATGTTTGATGCAGGGCAGAACCCCGCCCGCCAGCAGCCCTTCCGCTGCGGCCCGCCCCAGCACCGCGACCGTTTCCGGATCGACGCCATAGGCCCTGTCGCCGATGATGTCGTGGGCGCCGGGCGCCGGCACGTCCAGCACCGGCAACAGATCGACGGTCACGCCGACCTCGCGCAGATCGTGCGCCATCAGACGTGCACCGAGCCGCGTCAGCTCACGCGCCTGAGCCAGCTCGTTCGTCGCCTTCAGATAGGCGGCGCCCGGCGGATACTTGGGCCAGTGGGGCGGCCCCATCCGCTGGACCCGACCGCCTTCCTGGTCGATCAGGATCGGCGCCTCGGGATCGCCGATGGACGCCCGCAGTTCGTCGGTCAGGGCCCGCACCTGTTCCGGCGTGTCGATATTGCGCCGGAACAGGATGAAGCCCCAGGGTCGGACCTCGGCGAAGAAGGCCTTTTCGTCCTCCGTCAGCCGATGTCCCAGGCAGCCATAGATGGCGGCGGACGTCACCGGACGATGCAGTCCCGGCCCGCCGCCTTCAGCGCGTTGCAGAAGGCCACCGCCCGTTCGCGCGACAGGCCCGAGAAGGCCGTGCGGTACAGGGTCGATCCGCTGGACGAGGTCACTTCGGTCACGCGCTTTTCAGCGCCCGAGGCGTACGCGCCGAAGCGTCCGGCGACCGCGGCGTATTCGCGGTCCGCGATCTCGGTCGAGGAGAAGGCGCCGATCTGCACCGAGGCCGATCCGCCGGTCGCGACCGGAGCCTTGGTCGCCGGCGCAGCGACGGGCGCAGTCGGAGTCGTCGGACGCGGCGCAGGCGCGGCCGGCGTCGCTGTATTGGCGGGCGGCAGGCCCTGTCCGGTCGGTGCGGCGGTCGGGGGCGCGGCCGGACGCGGCTGGGGCGCCTCGGGCGGCGGGGTGAAGGTCACGGGCGCATCGGTCGTCTCGGTCTCGTCGCGATAGACGCGCACGCCCTCGGCCGGATCGATCGGCTGGGCGTCGATAGGCGCGGCGGTCTTCATCTCACCGACGGGCTGACCCACGGCCGGCGGCGCGTCGGTCGAGGCGCGCATTCCCGAACGATAGAAGAAGATCACGGCCACGATCAGCAGCAGCAGGACCACCGCGCTGATGATCAGGGTGACCGGCGGCGCCTTGCCCCCGCCCGAGCCGACATTGCGGCCGCTGCGCGGATCATAGGAGTTGCGACGGAACGGCAGGTCGTCGTCGGTCGGGGGCGTATAGGCGCCCCGGCCTGGCTTGTTGTCGTCGTCAAAGGACATGGTCGCGCTCCGCCGTCTGTCGGGCGCGAATCGGCGCGCCGAACGATCACTCTACGCCCCCGCGTGCATCTTTCGAATCACAGATCGAGGGCGAGGTCGAGGCTGAACAGTTTCTGGTGCACTTCTATGGCGTAACGGTCGGTCATGCCAGCGATATAGTCGCAGACCGCGCGCGCCCGCCGCGTCCGGTCCTGGGTCATCGCCGGCTCGCCCCACTCGGGCGGCATCACCTCCGGCTCGGCCATGAACAGCTCGAACAGTTGCGACAGCACCCGCCGCGCCTGGCTGCGCGTGCGGTTGACTCGATAATGCCGATACATTCGCTCGAACAGGAACTTCCTCAGGATCGCCAGGTCGGCGTGCATCTCAGACGAAAAATCGACCATCGTCCGCTTGGCCGTCCGCACATCCTCGGTCGTAACGATCCGGTCCGCCTCCAGCCGTCGGTCCGTCTCGGCCAGCACGTCCTCGACCATGACGCCGATCATCCGCCGCACGGCCTCGATCCGCAGCATCCGGTCGTCGATGCCCGGATAGTCGCGCCGCACCCCGGCCAGCATCGGCCCGATCAGCGGCACCTGGTCCAGGTCGTGCAGCGTGATCAGCCCCGCCTGCACCCCGTCGTCCACGTCGTGGTTGTTATAGGCGATGTCGTCTGCGATGGCCGCGCACTGGGCCTCCAGCGAGGCGAACGTCCCCAGCCGCAGGTCCCACCCCGCCTCGCCGCCCGCCGCATAGGGCCGCACCACCGACCATGCCGGTTCGTCCAGCCGGTGCGACACCGGGCCATTGTGCTTGATGACCCCCTCGACCGTCTCCCAGCTCAGGTTCAGCCCGTCGAACTGCGGATAGCGGTTCTCCAGCTCGGTCACGACGCGGAAGCTCTGGACGTTGTGGTCGAACCCGCCGTGCCCGGCCATCTGCACCACCAACTCGTCCTCGCCCGCGTGGGCGAACGGCGGATGGCCCAGGTCGTGGGCCAGGGCGATGGTCTCGGCCAAGTCATCGTCCAGCCTCAGCGCATGGGCCAGCGACCGCGCGATCTGCGCCACCTCCAGCGAATGGGTCAGGCGCGTGCGGTAGTGATCGCCCTCGTGCGCCACGAAGACCTGGGTCTTCTCCTTCAGCCGCCGAAACGCCGTCGCATGGATGATCCGGTCGCGGTCGCGCGCAAAGGCCGTCCGCGTGCGGCTGGCCGGCTCGGGAACGCGGCGCCCCAGGGTCAGCTCGGCGCGTTCAGCATAGGTGGCGAGGTCTGTGTGGCTCAAGTCATCAACTTTGCAGCAGCGGACCCTTTGCGAATGCCCGCCCGCGCCTCATATAGACAGCCGTGAGCACCGTCCAATCCACAGAACCGTCCACACCCGTCTTCAGCGTCGCCTCGCGCGCGCCGGAGGGCATCGTCCTGGCCGCCAGCGCAGCAAAGCGTCTGGCCAAACTGGGCGCGGCCGAGGGCAAGACCCTGATGCTGCGTGTCGCGGTCGATGGCGGCGGCTGCTCGGGCTTCCAGTACCGGTTCGAACTGGTCGAGACGGCCGAGGACGACGACCTGCGCATCCAGGCCGACGGCCAGGCCGCCCTGATCGACCCGGTGTCCGTCCCCTTCCTGAAGAACTCCGAGATCGCCTATGTCGACGAACTGGCCGGCGCCCAGTTCGTGGTCAGAAACCCCAACGCCGCCTCCAGCTGCGGCTGCGGCGTCAGCTTCTCGATCGGATAAGCGCCCAGGCCGTCACGACGACGGTCGAGGCCAGCAAGGCCGAGAACACCGCGTCCCAAATCCCGTCCTGCAACAAGGCCCCGATCAGTCCGGTCAGGCTGAGCCCGAACAGCACGATGGGAACGCGGAAGATTGCCCACAGGCTCAGGTCCTTGCGATTGTGATGGGGCCGGTTCACGCCTTGCGCCTCCCCTTGCCCAGCCAGAGGTAGAGCCCCGAACCCAGTATGATGATGGTGGCGAGGTCCAGCAGCGCCCACAGGATCTTCAGCGCCAGCCCGCCATAGTCGCCGAAATGCAGCGGCTGCGACAGCGACAGGGCCTTCACATACCAGGGCGTCTCGGCCACCGCCGCCAGCTCGCCCGTCCGCGCATCGATCAGGGCCGGCGTAGTCATATGCGTCGTCAGCGGCGTTTCGCCGTGGAAGAAGACGGCATAGTGGTGGTCGGTCGAATAGTCGGTCCCCGGAAAGGCCACGAACTGCAGCTTCATGCCCGGCAGCGCCGCCTTGGCCCGCTCCACCGCTGCATCCAGCGAGGCCCGGCCTTGGGCGGGCGCCGGCGCATCGTAGGCGACCGTCAACTCCTTCAGCGCCGTCTCCTTCCAATAGGCCAGGATGGGCGTGGCCAGGGTGTTGACCACCCCCGTCAGACCCACCACCAGCACCCAGGCCGCCGTCACCACGCCCAGCAGATTGTGATAGTCCAGCCACCGCGTCCGCGCCGCCTTCTTGACCCGCACCGTGCCGAACGGCAGCCGACGCATGAAGGGCGCATACAGCACCACGCCTGACACCACGGCCACGACCAGCAACAGCCCCATCGCGCCCAGAAACAGCATTCCCGGCAGACCTAGGAACATGTCGGTGTGAAGCTGAAGCAGGAACTCCATCACCGGATGACCGGCGACCAGCGGCGCGCCCTCGCCGCTGGTCTGATCGATGGGCTCGAAACTGTATTTGCCGGCCGGGGCATCGGGCGCCCGGCTGGTGACGTTCACCACCGGCCGGTCCTCGTCGAAGCTCATGAAGGCCGGAACCTCGCCCGGATGTTTGGCCAGACCGGCGGCCAGCACCTCGTCCAGCGTCAGCAGTCGGCCGTCTGGGTTCTTTGGGGCCCACGGCTCATGCAGCAGCGCCTCGTTCAGCTCGTGGCTGAACACCAGCGGCAGCCCCGTGACGCACAGCATCAGCAGGAACAGGGTCGAGATCAGGCTCGACCACTTGTGTGTCCAGGTCCAGGCGCGGATCGTCCGGGCGTGCATCGGCCGACGCGGATCAGAACTCGGTCGAGACCGACAGACGCAAGGTCCGCGGCGCGCCCAGCGTCAGATAGTTCGATCCCGGATAGCCGCCGACTGCGACCCACTGATCCTCGTCCGCGACATTCTCGACCCGCGCCCGCAGCGTCACCGGCTTGTCACCCGCCACAAAGGCGTAGCGCACGCCGGCGTCGAACCGGGTCCAGCTTTCCAGCTCCAGCGTATTGGTCGCATTGGCCGGCTGGGCGCCGGTATGGACCGCCCGGCCCTCGACCGTCAGGCCGCTGACCATCGGCACGTCCCACTCGACGTTCAGATTGGCCTGGAAGTCCGGCACCCCGATCGCCGACTTGCCCGCATTGGCGGCGGTCAGCGACCGATTGATCTCGGCGTCTAGCCATGTCGCGCCGCCGATCAGACGCAAGCCTTCGACTGGTTCGCCATAGACGGTCAGCTCGACGCCCTTGTTCTCCTGCTCGCCCCCGTCCGAATAGACGGCGGTATTCGGATCGAAAAAGGCGCTGGGCAGGGTCGTGCGGAAGACGCTCAGCGTGCCGCCATATGAACCGGCGTCGTATTTGGCGCCGATCTCGGCCTGCTCGGCGCGGAACGGCGACAGCACTTCGCCGCCGTTCGCCACCGTCACGCCATTGACCACCGCCGGCGCGGTCGTCCCAGGAACGAGGGCTTCGGCATAGTTGGCGTACAGCGAGATCGCGTCGCTGGGCTTGTAGACCACGGCGAAGGCCGGCGTCGTCGCGTCGCTGGAATAGCCCGACGTGAATGCGCCGTCGGCATAGGCATAGGATCGGGTCTCGATCTCCTGATAGCGGACGCCGACGGTCGCCAGCAGCCGTCCATCCAGGAAGGACAGCACATCGGCGACGGCGAAACTGGTGTTCTTGACCCGCTCGGTGACGTTGGGATCATCCAGATCGCCCGAGACGCTTGCGATGGCCGGGGCCGGCGACAGCAGCGGATTGGTCAGCGTCCCCATCGCATAGCCGGCGAAGCTCGACGCCGCCCAGGCGTTCTTGGACTTGGACTGGATCTGCGAGGCCGAGGCGACCAGACGATGTTCAATCGGGCCGGTCATTAGGTCGGCGCGCACGCCGATGTCGCCCGACCAGACCGTGTCCTCGCGGATATTGTCGAAGCGATAGCCGCGGATCGCGCCCGCCGCATCGGCGCGCGGATTGGCCAGGCTGTTGTCTTCCTCGCCCTGACGCCCGCCGAAGGCGGCCCAGGCGCTGATGCTGTCGGTCAGGTCGAGCTCGCCGCGCATGGCGCCGAACACCTGCTCCTCGTCGGTGTAGGTCCAGCGCTGGGCGAAGTTCTTGTCGGCCGAGGGCGCCTCAGGGATGGCGGTTCCCGGCGTCACGCTGGGACGGGGCGCATCGATCCGGTGATCCTGCCAGCCAAGATCGGCCGAAAACCGGGCGCGATCGCCTCGGCGGTCCAGTCCAAGGCCGACGACCCGCAGTTGGCCGGTCTCGTCCTCGACGGCGCTTTCGCCCGCACGGCTGGCGATGTTCAAGCGCGCGCCCCATTCGCCTTCGGCGCCGAAACGGCGAGCCAGGTCGGCTGCGGCATAGATCTCGTCACGGCCCGACACGCCCCCGGTCAGGCGCGTCAGGGGGGCGTCGCCCGCCCGCTTCGGCGTCAGGTTGAAGGCGCCGCCGACCCCCGTTCCGCCCGGCGCGGCGCCGTTCAGGAAGGTGCTGGCGCCGCGAAACACCTCGACCCGCTCGACCAGTTCGGCCGCCACGAACTGGCGCGGCAACACGCCATAGAGGCCGTTGTAGCTCATGTCGTCGGAATAGACCGGAAAGCCGCGAACGACATACAGCTCCTGGAAGTTGCCGAACCCCTTGGACACACGCACCGTCGGGTCGTTCTGCAGCACGTCGCCGATGCCGCGCGCCTGCTGATCACGCACCAGCTTTTCGGTGTAGTTGGCGGTCGAGAACGGCGTGTCCATCACGCCCAGATTGCCCAGCAAACCAATGCGTCCGCCGCGCGCCACCTGACCGCCCGCCGCCGGCGCCGTCAGCCGAACCTGCGATCCCGTCACCACGATCTCGCCCAGCTCCGCCGGGGCCATCGCCTGCTGCGCCAGCACCGGCGAGGCGAGCGTCAGCGCAAGGGCGCTGGCGGTCAAAAGAACGGAGGCACGGCGAAGGCAGGGCATTTTGATACGCATTCTCAAAATCAAGTTGCGCGTCCCTAGCCCGATCGGTGGGCGCAATGCAATCCGCCGTGCCCGCGACATATTGCATTTAGCCGATTTCCTAATTAGGAAGGTCGCTATGAACACCCTGTTCAAGGCCCTGTCGCATCCGGTGCGTCGTCGCATCATCGCCATGCTGCGCGCCGGTCCGCTGGCCTCCGGCGATATCGCCGCCGCCTTTGACATGAGCTGGCCCACCATCACTGGCCACCTCAACGCCCTGAAGGAGGCCGGCCTGGTCAGCCCGGAGCGCGAGGGCCAGACCATCCGCTATCGGTTGGAAATCTCGGCGGTCGAGGAGGCCATGGCCTTTCTGATGGACATCGTCGGAACCGGCGAAGCGACCGAACCCCTGCCCCAGCCCTCAAAGGAACCACGCCGATGAAGGATCGCCTGTCCCTGCTGGACTATCTGACCCTCGCCGTCTTCGGCGTGCAGGCGGCGTTCGCCCTCTACATCGGCGTCAACGGCCCGACGACGCCCATGCCGATGCACTGGAATGCGGACTGGCAGGTCGATCGCTGGGGCGACCGGGTGGAGTTCGCGACCTTCGCGGGCGGCATGGCGGTGATCGGCTTCATCGCCGCCGCCGGCCTGGGTCTGGCCGCCCTGCGCGCCGAGGATCAGGGCGACGCCTCGCGCCGTCGCTCGATGCGGATCGGTCAGGGGCTGACCATCTTTCTCCTGGCCGCCATCGGACTGATGATCGCCTGGGCCAGCCTGGGTCACGCCAGCGTGGATAGCGGCCCTGCCGTCCTGACCGGCGCCCTGTCGCTGATCCTGCTGGTCACCGGCGCCTTCCTCGGCCGTGTCGCGCCCAATCCCCTGATCGGCGTGCGCACGCCCTGGAGCTACAAGAGCCGCCTGGCCTGGGATCGCTCGAACCGTTTGGCCGGCCGGCTGTTCTGTCTGGTCGGTCTGGCCGGCCTGATCGCCGCGCCGCTTGCGCCCCCGCCCTATGGCGTCACGGCCCTGATCGCCGCCGTCATCGTCGTCGCAGGCCTTTCGATCTTCGAAAGCTGGCGCGTCTGGCGCGCCGACCCCGACCGCCAACCCTTCTGAAGGAGACTGCCATGCTGATGCTGACCCACGCCCTTCTGGCCGCCAGCCTGATCGCGGGCCCGGTTTCGACCGACATCGCCCTGCCCGCCCAGCCCGCGCCCCTGCATGGCACGCTGCTGACGCCGGAAGCGCCGACGGCCGTCGCCGTCATCCTGCCCGGCTCCGGCCCGACCGATCGGGACGGGAACAGCCCGATGGGCGTCGCCGCCTCGACCTATCGCCTGCTGGCCGAAGGCCTGGCGGAACAGGGCGTCGCCACCGTGCGCATCGACAAGCGCGGCATCGCGGCCAGCGCCGCCGCCGGGCTCGACGAAACCCGGCTGCGTTTCGACGACTACGCCGCCGACGCCCGCGCCTGGGCCACGGAGGCTGCCTCGCGCGCCGGAAAGCCCTGCGCCTGGTTGATCGGCCACAGCGAAGGCGCCCTGGTCGCCCTGAAGGCGGTCGAGAGCGGAGACGACAAGATTTGCGGCCTGATCCTGCTGTCCGGCGCCGGTCGCCCGGCCGGCGTGGTGATCCGCGAACAGCTCCAGGCCGGCATGCCCGAACCCCTGAAGACCCAGGCCTTCGCGGTCCTGACCGAGCTTGAGGCCGGCCGCACCGTCGCCGACACGCCGCCTGCGCTGGCGGCCCTGTTCCGTCCCTCGGTCCAGCCGTATCTGATCTCGTGGCTGCCGCTGGACCCCGCCGCCCTGCTCGCCGCCTACGACGGCCCGGTCTTCATCGGCCAGGGAACCACCGATCTCCAAGTCACCGTCACGGACGCCCAAGCCCTCGCCGCCGCCGACCCCAAGGCCACGCTGAAACTCTGGGACGGCGTGAACCACCTCCTCAAGACCGCCCCCGCCGACCGCGCCGCCAATCTGGCGACCTACGCCGATCCAGCGTTGCCGCTGGCCACTGGCGTGACGGAGGATGTGGGGGCGTTCATCCGGGCGCATTAATCGTCATCAACATCTGACCGGCTTGAAAAAACTATTCAGGCGACCGAGGCTCGCTTGAGCATGCGCAGGGTGATCAACGAACTTCGGGTGGTATGGACCTTTCATAAGGTCGCTCTTGGTGGAGCGCTCATTGTAGTCGTACTCGCCGTCGTGATGGCGATGGTGGTAGCCTTTGTTAGCGCGCCGCAATCCACCAAGGGCAAGGTGATTTCGTTCGATGTCGCCGGAAGCGAACGGCGCAATGCTCCTGCGGCTATCGTTCATGTGGAAGGCCGCTTGGCCAGGATCAAAGTGTACAGACGCATCTCGTGCTTGGTCGGCGAAGAGATGGAGCTCATGCGCTATGACACGCCACTCGGATCGTTTTACACTCTCGCTTCTGGTCCTCGCCCCTGCCATTCGCCGGAGGGCTGAATGGCGATCATGAGAACTTTGCCGTAAAGTTAGTCCAACTCTCCCCGCGCCTCATCCGCCAGGGCGAAGAACCGCTCCCGAACCTCGGCCGCGAACGGGTTGTCGCGTTCGATGGCGCGGAAGACGGCGGGGCTGTCGTGGCGGACCATGTCGACGGCCTGCATCAGACGGTCGAAGCTGGCGGTGGTCATGCGCGTCGGCAGGGGCTCCATGGCCATCAGGACGCGGGCGATCAGATGGGTCAGGCCCTGCACCGTCGCAGCCTCGCGGTCATGGTCCTCGGGGCTGACCTGAAACACCTTCAGGCGCAACGCCCGGCGGCAGAAGGCGGCGACGCGGCGGGCGTCTTTCGCCCCCCTTACCTCGCACACGGCGATCCGCAGGCCCGCGATGCCGTCCTTGCCGCTCTGCGGCCCGAACAGGGGATGGGTGCCCACGATCCGCACGCCGGGCGGCAGCAGGGCGTTCATCGCCTGCGCCGGCTTCACCTTCACCGACCCCACGTCGATGACCAGGGCCTCGGGATTAAGGTGCGGGCCGATGGCGATCAGCGTCGCCTCCAACGCCTCGACCGGCACGGCCAGCACCACCGTGGGACAGGCGGCGGCGGTCGCCAGATCGGTCAGGGTCGCGAGGCCTCCGTCATCGCTCGCCGCCGGATCATGCGCCAGGATTTCGAACCCGGCCGACAAATGCCGCGCCGTCAGCCGCCCAAAGGCGCCGAAGCCGATCAGGCCGAGCGTTTCCCTCACAGCGTCTCCATGAACCGCACCGGCCGCCCGTGCGCCGATCCGAGCAGTTCACCGTCCTGCATCACCACCCGACCGCGCACGAGGGTCGCCATCGGCCAGCCGGTCGCCTCCATCCCGTCGAACGGGGTCCAGCCGCAGCGCGTCGCCTGCTGATCGTGAGTGATCGTCCGCTTGGCCTTCAGATCGACGATGGTCAGGTCGGCGTCATAGCTGACGGCCATCCGCCCCTTGTTCGCCGTGCCGAACACCCGCTGCGCCCCCGCCGAGGTCAGGTCGATGAAACGCTCCAGCGACAAGCGCCCGTTCGCCACATGGGTCAGCATCAGCGGCACCAGCGTCTGCACCCCCGGCATCCCGGACGGAGAGGCTGGATAGGGTTTGGCCTTTTCCTCCTTGGTGTGCGGCGCGTGGTCGGAGCCCAGCACGTCGGCCACGCCCTGCTGCATCCCCCACAGCCACAACGCGTCCACATGCTCCTGCGACCGGATCGGCGGGTTCATCTGGGCATAGCTGCCCAGCCGCTCATAGGCTTCCGGTCCGACCAGGGTCAGGTGCTGGGGCGTGATCTCGACGGTGGCGACATCCTTGTGGAAGCGCAGATATTCCATCTCTTCCTTGGTCGTGACGTGCAGCACATGGATACGCGCGCCCGTCTCCTTGGCCAGGCCGACCAGGCGACGGGTCGAGCGGATGGCGCTCTCGGCGTCGCGCACCTCGGGGTGGCTGGTCCAGTCAGCGGTGCGGGCCAGGCCGCGACGCTCGACCAGGCGGTATTCGTCCTCGGAGTGGAAGGTGGCGCGGCGGCGCACATTGGACAGCACCTTGCGCACCCCCTCGTCGTCGGCGATCAGCAGGTCGCCGGTCGAGGCGCCCATGAAGACCTTGACCCCGCAACACCCCGGCAGCCGCTCAAGTTCGCCCAGATAGTCCGCATTCTCATGCGTGCCGCCGATGTAGAAGGCGTGGTCGGTCCACATCCGATCCTTCGCCCGCGCCAGCTTGTCGGCCATGGTGTCGGGGTCGGTAGTGTTGGGATTGGTGTTCGGCATTTCGAACACGGCGACGACGCCGCCCAGGGCCGCCGCGCGGCTTCCCGTCTCCAGATCTTCCTTCCACTCCAGCCCCGGCTCGCGGAAATGGACCTGGGTGTCGATCACGCCGGGCAAGACCGTCAGACCCGTCGCGTCGAAAACCTCGCCCGCCGAGGCCTGAGACAGGTCGCCGATGAAGGCGATCTTGCCGTCGATCATCCCGACATCCGCCATGCCCCGCCCCGCATGGTTCGCCACCTCGCCGCCACGGACGATCAGGTCATAGGTCTGGGTCATGGGAAATCCTGCGGGTGTTTCCACGGTTCTAGCGGATGCAGCGTCGACCGTGAAAGCCGCTAAACGCTCTCCCTCCCCGTTCGGGGAGGGTGGCCGAGCCGCAGGCGAGGTCGGGTGGGGACGGCAAGGCGAAACGACACAGGTTCGTCGCAGGATCGCCGGCCGCCCCCACCCGGCCGCTTCGCGTCCACCCTCCCCGGGCGGGGAGGGAGATCGGGTTCAGCCCCGCGCCTTCAACATCCGCTGCGCCGCCTTCAGCACCCGCTCCCACGGCAGATCCATCATATGCTGGATCGCCTGGTTCAGGCGCGGATCCAGCTTCTTGAACTCTTCATAGGTCCGCGGCCCGCGCACGGTCTCCCCCTTCCAGGGTCCGCGCACGGTCTCGTCCGACGGCCCGAAGGCGGCGACGACCGGCGTGCCCGAGGCCACGGCCAGCTGGGTCCAGATCGAGTCCGCCCCGATGTACAGCACCGACGTCGACAAGGCCGCCACCGTCTGCAGCCGCGTCAGCTTGCCTTGAAGCTCGATCACCCGCGCGCGCGGCACGGCGTAGCGGATCGTGTGCGCCGCCTCGCGGTCGATCTCCTCGCCCACGATCATCAGCCGCCCGCCCGCCAGCGGCCCGTCGTCGGCCAGCAGCTTGGCCGCCACCTTGGCGTAGCGTTCGGCCGGCCAGCGCTTGCCCATCCATTCCACGCCCGGCCCGACCGCCAGGATCGGCCCGTCACCGCCCGTCGCCGGAATCAGCGCCTCGACCTGGGCCTGCGTCTCGTCTGAGACATAGAGTTTCGGCGCCGGGATCTCGTCCGGCTCCAGCTTCAGCACCGCCGCCGCCGCCTCGACCGCATGTAGGCCCGGCTGATCCTTGCCCCGCACCGCGCGTTTGTGCCGCCTCAGCTTGCCCGACAGGTCCGAGCCGCGCATGTCCACGACCAGCCCCCATTTGGTCGCCCGCACCTGGTTCCACAGGGCGATCCATTCGAAATGGCCTTCGCGCTCCAGCACGATCAACTTCGTCAGGCGCGGCGTATCGGCGAACAGCGGCGCACTGGCGGCCGATCCGACGATGGTGAAGGTCGCGTGCGGCAGGCTCTCGACCAGATGCGCCAGCACGCCGGAAGACAGCACGGCGTCCTCGGCGTCCGCCTCGGCGATGTACAGGATGGGAAACCGCCCGATCATCCGTCGACGGATACAGGGATTCTATCCGCGGTTCAGCGCCAAACGCGTGTTTCCACAGGAAGGCCCCATGCGCTACAGCGACGCGAATGAGCCAGACGTCCGATCCCGCCGCAGCAGCCGCCCTCGAACGCTTCAAGGCCCAGCGCGTCACGGCCATCTACCGACTGGACCTGATCGCCAAGGGCGCGACGATTTCCTACGAGGACGGCACGCCGATCGACATGGCCTCCGAAAAGGGCCGCCTGGAAGCGGTCGTCGCCGACATGGACCGCCGCATCGCCCGACTGGAGCGCGCGCTCGGCTAGCGCGACATGACCAAGGCTTAACTTGCCGCCCACAACGCATCGTGCCCCTCCTGATGACGGAGGACGCCCATGTTCGCACTCGCCATCAGCCTGATGCTCGCCGCCACGGACTCGTCTTGCCTTGCTCTTGAGCGCGGCGACGGCGGAAGCCCGGTCATCGAAGCCCGCATTAACGGAAAGGGCCCCTTCGCCTTCGTGCTGGACACGGCCTCCAGCGGCACCACCCTGGACGCCCCGCGCATCGCCCTGTTGCATCCGCCGCGCGAGCCGACGCCGGATCAGGCCCAGGGCATGGGCGGCGTGGTGCAGGTCGATCTCTATCGCATCGCTGCCTTGGAAGCCGGGCCGATCCAGATGCGCGATTTCGTCTCGCCCGAGATCGACCCACCGAGCTTCGATAGCCACGACATTGCGGGCCTGGCGGGCGTCGATCTGTTCGGCGAGGCCATGGCGGTCTGGCGCCCCGCTCAGGCTTGCGTGTCCGTCCGCGCCAGCGGCGCCGTCGAGGCGGACTGGATGCCGATCGAGACGGACTGGCAGCGCCCATGGCGTATCCTGCTGCCGGTCCGGATCGGCGACACGACCGGCTGGGGCTTGCTGGACACCGGCGCGCAGCACAGCACCCTGAACCCCGCCTTCGCCGCCGCGCTGCATATCAAAACGGATGCGCTGCCGTCCGGCGGACAGATCACCGGCATAGACGGGTTTCCAATGGATTTGGGTCAGGGCCAGATCACCGACGTGAAGATCGGACGCTGGCGCTGGTCCGCGACATCGGTGAAGGTCGGCGCCCTGCCGGTCTTCGATCGTCTCGGCCCGCCCGAAGCGCCGTTAGCGATCATCGGCATCGACTGGCTGGGCGACAGGGGCTTCGCCATCGACTATGGAGCGCAAAAGGTCTGGCAGACGCCGGACTGAAATCCCGGCCGCGATGACTTCACTTCCTCTCCTCCCCGGCCGGACCTGCGGCGGTTGCGTCGAATGCTGCCGCGTCATTCCGCTGAACCTGCCGGAACTGGCCAAGCCGACGGGCGAGCTGTGCGCCTATTGCGTCGACGGCGCCGGCTGTTCGGTCCACGAGATTCGGCCGAACACCTGCCGCATCTGGTTCTGCCTGTGGCGCGTGGTCGAGCTGTCGGACAACTGGCGACCAGATCGCAGCGGGGTCATCGTCCGCCCCGACGGCGTCGAGGATGGGGTCATCACCCTGTATGTCCTGCGCCGCTCCGACTTCCTGGCCTCGCCCGAGTTTTTCGTGACCGTCGCCGGCTGGGTCGCGGAAGGGATCGAGGTGGCGCTCAGCATTCCCGGCCCTGTCGGCACCTATCCGGCCCGCGCCGTCGTCACCGATTGGCTGCGCCCGGCGATCGAGGATGGCGACACCGACGCCTTCACGACGCGCGTCTTGATGTCCCTCGACCGGCTGGCCGAACACGATTTCCAGCCGGACGGCGTCGTCGCGCGATATGCGGTGACGCCTTCCGGCTCCCAGCCGATCTAATCGCAGCTCGCCAGCTGGCCTAGACCAAGGGTCTCAGCGCTCAGGCCGCCTTGTCCCAGTCCAGCACCACCTTGCCCGATTGGCCCGACTTCATGGCTTCGAAGCCTTCGCGGTAGTCGGCGTAGCCCAGGCGGTGCGTGATCAGCGGGCTGAGGTCCAGGCCGGCTTTCAACAGCCCCAGCATCTTGCGCCAGGTGGTGAACATCTCGCGGCCATAGACGCCCTTGATGGTCAGGGCCTTCAGAATGATCGCGCCCCAGTCGGTTTCCATCGGCTTGCCGGGAATGCCCAGCAGCGCCATGCCGCCGCCCATGATCAGGGTGTCGACGCACTGTTTGAAAGCGATGGGCGAGCCTGACATCTCCAGCGCCACGTCGAAGCCAACCTTCAGGCCCAGTTCCTTCATGACATCGTGGATGTCTTCCTTGGTCGTATTCACGGTGCGAACGCCCGGCGCGACCTTCTGCGCCAGCTCCAGCCGGAAGTCGTTGATGTCGGTCAGGACCACGGTGCGCGCGCCCGCGTGGCGGGCAACAGCGGCGGCCATCATACCGATCGGGCCGGCGCCGGTGACCAGCACATCCTCGCCCAGCAGGTCGAACTGCTGGGCCGTGTGAACCGCATTGCCGAACGGATCGAGGATCGAGCCGATCTCATAGGGCACGTCGTCCGGCAGTTCGATGACGTTGAAGGCCGGGGCCACGACGAACTCGGCGAAGGCGCCCTGACGGTTCACGCCGATGCCGCGCGTCTTCGGGTCCAGGTGGAAATGGCCGGCGCGGGCGGCTTCCGAGTTCAGGTCGATGACGTGGCCCTCGGCCGAGACGCGCTGGCCGATCTTCAGCGGGCGATCCACATCCTTGCCGATGGCGACGATCTCGCCAGCGAACTCGTGGCCGGTGATCATCGGGGTCGGCACGTTCTTCTGGGACCACTCGTCCCAGTTCCAGATGTGGATGTCGGTGCCGCAGACGGCCGTGCGATGGACGCGGATCAGCACATCTTCCGGCCCCGCTTCAGGGATCGGGGCGTCGATCAGTTCCAGGCCGACGCCCGGCGCCGTCTTGGCCAAGGCCTTCATCGTGTCGGTCATAGTCTCAACTCCCTGAAATCGTGGCCTCGGGTTCATCCCGAAACCTGCGGCTGAGGCCCCACGCCTCCTCACCGCTTGGCTTTCGTCGATGGCGCGCGAAAAGGGCTAAATGACGCCGAGTTCCCGGCCCGCCTGGGTGAACACTTCGACCGTGCGGTCGATCTGGTCGAAGGTATGGGCCGCCGACATCTGTGTGCGGATGCGGGCCTGGCCACGCGGCACAACGGGGAACGAGAACCCGATCACATAGACGCCCAGCTCCAGCGCCCGCGCCGCGAAATCCTGCGCCAGTTTGGCGTCGCCCAGCATGACGGGGATGATCGGATGCTCGCCGTCCAGCAGGGTGAAGCCTGCGTTCGACATCGCCCCGCGATAGCGATGGGCGTTGGCCGAAAGGCGGGTGCGCAACGCATCTCCCTCGGCGCCTTGTGCGATTTGGATCGCCTCCAGGCTGGACCCGCACACAGCCGGCGCCAGGGCGTTGGAGAACAGATAGGGCCGCGCCCGCTGTTTCAGCAGTTCGACCACCGACTTCTTCGCGCAGATGAAACCGCCCATGGCGCCGCCCAGGGCCTTGCCGAAGGTGCCAGTGACGAAATCCACCTCGACGCCATGATGGGCGAACGAGCCCTTGCCTTGCGGGCCCAGGAAGCCCGTCGCGTGGCAGTCGTCCACCATGATCAGGGCGTCGTATTTGTCGGCCAGCGCCCGGATTTCGTCCAGCTTGGCGATATAGCCGTCCATTGAGAAGGCGCCGTCGGTGGCGATGATGATGTCGCGCGCGCCGGCCGCGCGGGCCTCCTTCAGCCGGCTCTCCAACTCGTCCATGTCGGAGTTGGCGAAGCGATAGCGTTTGGCCTTGCACAGCCGAACCCCGTCGATAATCGAAGCGTGGTTCAGGCTGTCGGAAACGATGGCGTCGTTCTCGCCCAGCAGCGGTTCGAACAGACCGCCGTTGGCGTCGAAGGCGGCGGCGAACAGGATGGCGTCCTCGAAACCGAGATAGGCGGCGATGGCCGCTTCCAGTTCCTTGTGGATTTCCAGCGTGCCGCAGATAAAGCGCACGGACGCAGTGCCCGCGCCCCACTTCGCTTGCGCCGCCATCCCGGCCTGGGTCACACGCTCGTCGCCGGCCAGGCCAAGATAGTTGTTGGCGCAGAAGTTCAGCACGTCGCGGCCGGCGACCTGGATCACCGGCCCCTGGCGCGAGGCGATGATGCGTTCGGGCTTGGTCAGGCCCTGGGCGTCGATCTCGGACAGTTCGCCGGCGACGCGGTCGTAGAAGCTCTGGGTCATGAGCCGCGACCTACGCCGATTTTCGATCGGTTTCCACCCGCCTCAGGTCGCCGGGGCCGGGTTAGCCTCGGCCCGGATCGGGCTTACACGGATGCGGCCGCCGCAGGGACTGAACGAGAACGGCAGGCTGACGGCGGCCGTATCGCTGGGTGCCATGACCTTTATCGTGGCCGCGTCGGGACACGTCTTTTGCAGGGCTTCATTAGGCACGACGCTCCAGGCCATTTCGAAATAGGCCTTGGCCCGGGGGGCCAGCTCGACCGGCGTGGGGGCCTGGCCTTGGCGGAAATAGCTTCCTGGACTCTGTTCGGCGCGGATGGACGACAAGGTGCGTCCGCGCGCGTCCTGCAAGGTCACTGTCGGATAGCCGGTCAGACTGCAGGCCTGGGTTCCAATATTCTGAAGACTGAAGTTGGTGACCCGATTTCCCGCACCCGCATCGCCGTCGCCTGCCGCCAGCGTCAGTTGCGGCCCCTTGCAGGGTAGCGCAGCGGGCAAGACCCCGCCGGTCGCCTCGGTCGGCGTCTGGCCCGGCGTCCGCACCGGTCCGGGCGTCGCATCCGCCCCGGGAATCGGCCGCGAGCAGCGCTCCAGCACCGCGACACCGGTCGTGCCGTCCGGACCCAGTCGGCTCAGCGTGCCGCCCTCTTGGCCATCGCGCGTCGCCGTCCACCATTCCACCCCGCCGCCGACATAGCGCGCGCCGCTGGCGGCCTGCACCGAACGCAAGGCATAGGTCTGGTGCTGATGGGTCAGCCTGGCGTTGTCGCTGTCGATATACTGGACCTGAAGCGTCGCGCCGCTTTCGCAGGCATAGCCGACCGAGGGCGCATTGGATGCAGGCGCGGCCGACGGTTCGACCGGGGCGGCGGGCTGTTCCGGCTCTGTGCGAGAGCAGGCTGCAGCGCCGGTCAGGGCGGCGATGGCGACGAATGTGGTCAGGCGGTGCGACATCATGTCATGTCCTCTGGTTTCGGCTTCAACGGCCCAACCTGACCAAAGGCTCCGCTTAATGCCCCGCTTTTGGCGTCTCCATCAGCTCGATCAACACGCCGCCCATGTCACGCGGATGCAGGAAGACGACCGGCGTCCCGTGCGCCCCGATGCGCGGCTCGCCTGTGCCCAGGATCGTCACCCCCTTGGCGCGCATCTCGGCGACGGCGGCGTGGATGTCGGCGACCTCGAAACAGACGTGATGCTGGCCGCCCTTGGGATTCTTGGCCAGGAAGCCGACAATGGGACTGGTGTCGTCATAGGGTTCGATCAGCTCGATCTGAGCCGTCGGCGTATCCACGAAACAGACCTTCACCCCTTGCGCCGGCAGGTCGAACGGCTCGCCGATCTTCGTCGCGCCGAGGATATCGCGATACAGTTTGATCGAGTCGGCGATGGACGGCGTGGCGACGCCGACGTGGTTCAGGGCGCCGATCATGACTTGTCCTTGTCGGGGGGGGGCTGGGCGTAACCCAGACGCTGGTTCAGCTTCTCGATCAGGTCGACCGCCGTATCGGCGATGGCCGAACCGGGCGGATAGACGGCGGCCGCGCCCATATCGAGCAGGGGTTGGACGTCAGATGGCGGGATCACGCCGCCGACCACGATCATGATGTCGGGCCGGCCCAGTTTCTCCAGCTCGGCCTTCAACTCAGGCACCAGCGTCAGATGCCCGGCCGCCAGCGACGATGCGCCGACCGCGTGAACGCCTTTCTCGACCGCTTCCTGTGCAGCCTCCGACGGCGTTTGGAACAGGCTGCCCGCCGTGACGTCGAAGCCCAGATCGCCGTATCCGGTCGCGACCACCTTCTGGCCCCGGTCGTGCCCGTCCTGGCCCAGTTTGGCGATCAGGATGCGCGGCGGCCCGCCGTCATTCTCGACGAAGGTCGCGACCATCTCGCGGGCGCGGGCGAAGCGGGCGTCGGTCCCCGCCTCCTTGGCGTACACGCCCGAAACGGTCTGGACCGTCGCCACGTGGCGGCCGAAGGCGGCCTCCAGCGCGTCGGAGATTTCGCCCACCGTCGCCTTGGCGCGGGCCGCCTGAACCGCCAGTTCCAGCAGGTTGGCATTCCCGCGCGCGCCCTCGGTCAGGGCGTTCAGCGCCGCATCGGTCGCCGCCTGATCTCGCTCGGCGCGCAGGCGCTTCAACTTGTCAATCTGGGCCGCCAGCACCGCCGCATTGTCGACCTTCAGCATCGGAATGTCGTCGACGACAGGGTTCAGATATTTGTTCACCCCCACCACCGTCTGCTGGCCAGTGTCGATCCGGGCCTGGGTCTTGGCGGCGGACTCCTCGATCCGCAGCTTGGGGATGCCGGCTTCGATCGCCTTCGCCATGCCGCCCAGGGCCTCGACCTCGGCCATATGGGCGCGTGCCCGTTCGGCCAGCTCGTGCGTCAGCCGTTCGACATAGAAGCTGCCGCCCCAGGGATCGATCACCCGCGTCAGCCCCGTCTCCTGCTGCAGCAGGATCTGGGTGTTGCGCGCGATCCGGGCCGAGAAATCGGTTGGAAGCGCAAGGGCCTCGTCCAAGGCGTTGGTGTGCAGGCTCTGCGTCTGGCCGCC
Organism: Brevundimonas sp. SPF441; assembly: GCF_009661015.1. Taxonomy (NCBI): domain Bacteria; kingdom Pseudomonadati; phylum Pseudomonadota; class Alphaproteobacteria; order Caulobacterales; family Caulobacteraceae; genus Brevundimonas; species Brevundimonas sp. SPF441. The sequence continues at coordinate 116,233 of NZ_WJWX01000005.1, forward strand.
CGCCGCCGCCATGGCCTCGACCATGGTGCGCGGCACATTGTTGAACACGTCCTGCGCCGCAAGCGACCAGCCCGAGGTCTGACAGTGGGCGCGCAGGCTCAGCGACTTCGGATCGACCCCGCCTTCCTTGCGCACCGCCTCGGCCCACAGCAGGCGGCCGGCGCGCATCTTGGCCACCTCCATGAAATAGTTCATGCCGATGGCCCAGAAGAAGCTGAGGCGCGGCGCGAACCGGTCGATGGGCATGCCCGCCGCGACGCCCGCCCGCAGATATTCGATCCCGTCCGCCAGCGTATAGGCCAGCTCGATATCCGCCGAGGCTCCCGCCTCCTGCATGTGATAGCCGCTGATCGAGATGGAGTTGAACTTCGGCGTCTCCTGCGCCGTCCAGGCGAAGATGTCGGCGATGATCCGCATCGAGGGTTCGGGCGGATAGATGTAGGTGTTGCGGACCATGAACTCCTTCAGAATGTCGTTCTGAATGGTTCCGGTCAGCTTGGCGTGCGGCACGCCCTGCTCCTCGGCCGCGACGACATACAGCGCCAGGATCGGCAGCACCGCCCCGTTCATCGTCATCGACACCGACATCTGGTCCAGCGGGATCCCGTCGAACAGGGTCCGCATGTCATAGATGCTGTCGATGGCCACGCCCGCCATGCCGACGTCGCCCTTCACCCGCGGGTGGTCGCTGTCATAGCCCCGGTGCGTCGCCAGGTCGAAGGCGATGCTCAGCCCCTTCTGACCGGCCGCCAGATTGCGGCGGTAGAAGGCGTTGGACTCCTCGGCGGTCGAGAAGCCGGCGTATTGCCGGATCGTCCAGGGATTGCCCGCATACATGGTCGGATAGGGACCACGCACGAACGGCGCGAACCCCGGCAGGCCGTGCGGGTGATCGAGCGCGTCCGTTGTGCCGGGACCATAGGCGGTCTCGACCGTCAGCCCCTCGGGCGTCAGCCAAGGATCGCGCGTCGGCCCCTGCCCCGTCGCATCGAGGTTCAGGGCGATCTTGCTGAAGTCGGGGAAACTCACTGAGCCGTCTCCTCGAAGGCCGCGGCGAACCGGATCGGAGCCAGGGGCTCGCACACCCGTTCGACCAACACGGCCGCCTCATCGCCCGCCTCGACCGGCGCAGGCCGCACGTCCGCATCGACATATTTGGTCACGCCGATGATCTGCGCCGCGCCGTTCGTCAGCGCGGCCTCGCGGACCGCGCGGGCGCGGGCGATGCGGGGCTGGATGACCGAGCCCTTGAGCGCGTCGACCAGACCGCCTTCGGCCTCGATCATCTGGAACTCGGCCCAGCCGGCCTCTGTCAGGTCCCGCGTCCGGGCGTCCAGATACCAGGAGCCGGCGGCCGGATCGTCGACCCGGCCCAGATTGGCCTCCTCCATCAACACCAGTTGGGTGTTCCGCGCCTGTCGCCGCGCAAAGGCGTCTGACGTTCCGGAGGCGCGGGTGAAGCCATCCAGCACCACCACGTCCGCCCCGCCGACCGCGCCGGCGAAGCCCGCCGCCGTCAGCCGCAGCAGATTGGGCCAGGGATCGCGCGCCGACAGCATCCGCCGCGACGAGCGCGCCTCGATCACAGCCGGAACGTCCACGTCGAACGCCTTCGTCAGGCTGGCCCAGATCAGCCGCATGGCCCTAACCTTGGCCAGGCTGTCGAAATATTCCGCATCGACCGACAGGCCGACGACCGTGCCGCGCAAAGCCGCCTCGACCGACATCCCGGCCTCGACCGCCGCCTTCGCATGGGCCACGACGCTGGACGCCGCAAAGGCCAGCTCCTGCGCCGCCGATCCGCCCGCCTCGTGCGCGACCCGGCCGCTGGCCAGGAAGAAGGTCGCGTCGGGATAGGCGCCCGCATGACGCGCCGCCGTATTGGCCGCCAGGCTCAGATGCTCTTCCACAGAACGCTGCGCCCCGCCCGCCTCGGCGAAGGCCGAGACCGGGTCCATATGAAACCGCAGCTGGGCGCGCGGCGAGCCCTTGGCGACGACCGCCAGGGCGTTTGCCGCATCCGGCCCGTCGATCCCGGCATCCAGCGCGACGGGCGCCAGCTCCAACGCCACGCCTTCCAGCGCCCGGCCCAAGGGCGCGGAATCCGACAGCACCCGCCCCTTCAGCACCACCGAGGCCGCGCCGTTCTCCAGATCGGTCAGGACGGCGGCGTTGACCGCCTCGGCATCGTCGCCTTCCACCAGCGTCCGCAGATCCCAGGCCCGGCCTTCGGAGTCGGATGGACGCGGGGCGAAGATCGGCTGCACGCCCGTCGCGCCCGCATACAGCGGCCGCGTCACCAGTTGATCGGCGTCGAGATGCATCAGCGACTCGATTGGCCGATCCTTCAGCGCCTTCTGGGCCGCCTCGCGCCATTCGAGGGGGGTAGGTGTGGGGAAGCTCATGCGCGCGCCTCCCCACCCGCGCGTCGTGAAGAACCCCTCCACCGCTTCGCGCCCCCCCTCCCCGCAAGCGGGGCGGAGACAGGCTGTCGTCTCCTCCCCATGCAATGGGGAGGTGGCTCGGAGCGAAGCGTAGAGACGGAGGGGTTCTTCATCACCCGAACTCCACCAGCACGTCGTCCGCCGCCACCGGATCGCCGTCCTTGGCGCCGACGGCCTTCACCACCCCGTCGCGCTCGGCCTTCAGGATGTTCTGCATCTTCATGGCCTCGATGATGGCCACCGTCTCGCCGGTCTTGACCTCCTGACCCACGACCACCGGGATCGAGACCACCAGACCCGGCATCGGCGATAGCACCATCTTGGAGGTGTCCGCCGCGACCTTCTCCGGCAGGCGCGCATACAGTTCGGCGACGTGGGGCCGCAGCACCCGCACCCGCGCCTTGGCCGCACGGTGGCGGATGTCGAAGCCGTCGGCGACACGTTTGACCTCCGCGGTGAAGGGCTCGCCGTCCAGATCGGCCTTGAACTGGGCCAGACCCGGCCGCCAGTCGATGTCCGACAGGCGGATGTCGCCCCCGCCCGTCAGGGTCAGGATCATCTCCTCGTCCTCGTCATAGGACAGGCCGACGCCGTGCGGCGTCTTGTCGATCATCACGATCCAGTCAGTGCGATCCGACGGGTCGCCGTCCTGTTCGGCGATGACCTCGTGCATGGCCAACGCTGAGGCGAGCAGGATGCGCTCCTGGTCCCGCGTCGGTTTCAGACCGTGGAAGCCGTCCGGGAACTCGTCCTTGATATAGCTGGTCGACAGATTGCCCGACTTGAACCGATCCTGATCCATCACCGCCGCCAGGAAGGGCACATTGTGGCCCAGGCCCGACAGGTGGGTGTCCTCCAGCGCGCGGGCCATGCCCTCGACCGCCGCCTCGCGCGTCTCGCCCCAGGCGCACAGTTTGGCGATCATGGGATCGTAGTACATGCTGATTTCGTCGCCCTCGCGGACACCGGAATCGTTCCTGACCGTATAATCCCCCTGATCGCCTTCTTCGGGTTGCTCGTAGCGAACCAGCCTGCCGATGGACGGCAGGAAGCCGCGATACGGATCCTCGGCGTAGATGCGGCTTTCGATCGCCCAGCCGTCGATCTTCAGGTCCTTCTGCTCAAAGGCCAGGGCCTCGCCCCACGCCGAACGGATCATCTGCTCGACCAGATCGACGCCCGTGATCAGCTCCGTTACCGGATGCTCGACCTGCAGCCGGGTGTTCATCTCCAGGAAGTAGAAGCTCTTGTCCTGACCGGCGACGAACTCGACCGTGCCGGCCGAGTCATAGTTCACCGCCTGGGCCAGGGCCACGGCCTGCGCCCCCATGGCCGCTCGGGTGGCCTCGTCCAGCAAGGGGCTGGGCGCCTCCTCGATCACCTTCTGGTTGCGGCGCTGGATCGAGCATTCGCGCTCGAACAGATGGACCACATGGCCGTGCTTGTCGCCCAGCACCTGGATCTCGATGTGGCGCGGATCGACGATGAACTTCTCCAGGAAGACCCGGTCATCGCCGAACGCGTTCAGCGCCTCGGCCTTCACCGCCGCGAACCCCTCGGCCATGTCGGCGTCCGAGTGGGCCACGCGGATGCCCTTGCCGCCGCCGCCGGCCGAGGCTTTGATCATGATCGGATAGCCGATCTCATTGGCGATCTTCACCGCCTCGTCCGGCGTCTCGATCAGCCCCATATGGCCCGGCACGGTCGAAACCCCCGCCTCGGCCGCCAGCTTCTTGGAGCTGATCTTGTCGCCCATGGCCTCGATGGCCTCCGGGTTCGGCCCGATGAAGGCGATCCCCTCGTCCCTCAGCCGACGCGCGAACCCGGCGTTCTCGCTCAGGAAGCCAAAGCCCGGATGCACGGCCTGCGCCCCCGTCTGGCGCACCGCCTCGACGATCTTGTCGGCCAGCAGATAGGACTGCGCCGCCGGCGCCGGCCCGATCAGCACCGCCTCGTCGGCCATCTCGACCGCCAGCGACCCTGCGTCGGCCTCCGAATAGACCTGCACCGTCTGGATGCCCATCTTGCGGCAGGTCTTGATGATCCGAACCGCGATCTCGCCCCGGTTGGCGATGAGGATTTTGGAGAACATGTCTGAGCCTACAGCGGAATGTTGTCGTGCTTCTTCCAGGGGTTCTCCTGGACCTTGTTCTTCAGCGTCCGCAGCGCCTTCACCAGCCGCCGCCGCGTGCCATGCGGCATGATGACGTCGTCGATATAGCCCAGGCCCGCCGCCACGAAGGGGTTGGCGAACCGGTCCTTGTACTCCGCCTCGCGCGCGGCCAGGGCCTCGGGATCGCCGGCCTCCTTGCGGAAGATGATCTCGACCGCCCCCTTGGCGCCCATGACGGCGATCTCGGCGGTCGGCCAGGCGTAGTTGACGTCGCCGCGCAGGTGTTTCGAACTCATCACGTCATAGGCGCCGCCATAGGCCTTGCGCGTGATCAGGGTCAGTTTTGGCACCGTCGCCTCGGCATAGGCGAACAGCAGCTTGGCCCCGTGTTTGATCAGGGCCCCATATTCCTGCTTGGTCCCCGGCATGAAGCCCGGCACGTCCACCAGCGTCACCAGCGGAATGTCGAAGGCGTCGCAGAAGCGCACGAACCGCGCGGCCTTGCGGCTTGAATCGATGTCCAGCACGCCCGCCAGCACCTGGGGCTGGTTGGCGACGATCCCGACCGTCTGGCCGTCCAGACGCCCGAAGCCGCAGATGATGTTCCTGGCGAAGTCGGCCCCGATCTCGAAGAAGTCAGCCTCGTCCACCACCTTCAGGATCAGCTCCTTCATGTCGTAAGGCTGGTTCGGATTGGCCGGGATCAGGGTGTCCAGCGACGGCTCGTCCCGCTCCGGCTCGTCATAGCTTTCGCGCACCGGCGGCTTTTCACGGTTCGACAGCGGCAGGAAGCCGATCAGGCGGCGCACCTCCGACAGGGCCTCAAGGTCGTTCTCGAACGCCCCGTCCGCCACGCCAGACTTGCCCGCATGGACCCGCGCGCCGCCCAGGTCCTCGTGGCTGACCACCTCATTGGTGACCGTCTTCACCACGTCGGGTCCGGTCACGTACATGTAGCTCGTGTCCTTCACCATGAAGATGAAGTCGGTGATGGCGGGCGAATAGACGTCGCCGCCCGCGCACGGGCCCATGATCACGCTGATCTGAGGGATGACCCCGCTGGCCAGGGTATTCTGCAGGAAGATGTCGGCGTAACCGGCAAGGCTCTCGACCCCCTCCTGGATCCGCGCCCCGCCGGCGTCGAACAGGCCGATGATCGGCGCGCCGGTGGTCAGGGCCATCTTCTGCAGCTTGACGATCTTGGCCGCATGGGCGCCCGACAGCGATCCGCCGAAGACGGTGAAGTCCTTGGAGAAGACATAGACCAGCCGTCCGCCGATCGTGCCGCGACCCGTCACCACCCCGTCGCCGGGGATGCGCTGGTCCTGCATGCCGAAGTCGTGGCTGCGGTGCTCGACGAACATGTCGGTCTCCTCGAAGGAGCCTTCGTCCAGCAGCACGTCGATGCGTTCGCGCGCCGTCAGCTTGCCCTTGGCGTGCTGGGCGGCGATACGCTTTTCCCCACCGCCCAGTTTGGCGGCGGCGCGACGGCGCTCCAGTTCTTCAAGGATGGCTTGAGTCATGATGGATCTTCGCCTCTCGTTCAAAGAACGCGTGGCGCCTTCATCGCAAAATGGCAAACGCAACTTTGCAAAAAGTGTGGAACTGCGCGGGCTTGCAAAGGATGGCGATATGATCTGCAAAGTTGCGAATGGCTGAGAAGCTTTTCCTGGGCGCCAAACTGCGCAAGCTGCGCGAGGCGCGCGGCTGGACGCTGGAGGCCTGCGCCGAGCGGCTGGGCCTGTCTCCGTCCTATCTGTCGCAGATCGAGACCAACCAGCGCCCGGCGACCGCGCGCGTCCTGATCGCCCTGACCCGCGCCTTTCACGTGGACGCCAGCCTGTTCGACCTGGAGGGCGATGCTCGCCTGATCGCCGATTTGCGCGAGGCGACCACCGACATCGCAGGTCAGGCCGAGCCGCCCACGGCCGCAGAGCTGAAACAGGCCGTCGCCAACACCCCGCGTCTGGCCCGCCAGTTTCTGGCCCTGCATCAGACCTTCCGTCGTCTGGACGAGCGGGTGAAGGCGCTGGACGACACCCTGGGCCGGGACGAACACGGCGCCAGTGTCGCCCTTTTGCCCTACGAAGAGGTGCGCGACTTCTTCCACTATCGCGACAACTACATCGACACGCTGGACACCGCGGCCGAGGCGCTGGCGACGACGCTGGTGCAGGACGGCCAGATCGAGCGGGCGCTGGAGTCTGCGCTGAGCCAGGCGCACGGCGTTCGCGTCGCCTATGTCGCCGGTCAGGAGGCGCTGCGTCGCTACGATCCCGCCAGCCGCGTCCTGACGCTGGACGCCTGGCAGCCCGGCGCGACGCGGTCGTTCCAGCTGGCGCACCAGCTGGCCCTGCTGTCCTTCCGCGATTTGATCGAAGCCGAACTGGATCAGGCCGCCTTCCGCACCGACGCCGCGCGGGACGTGGCCCGCGTCGGTCTGGCCAACTACGCCGCCGGCGCCCTGCTGCTGCCCTATCGCGCCTTCCTCGAGGCCGCGCGCGAGGAGAAGCACGACATCGACCGGCTGCGCACCCGTTTCCAGGTCAGTTTCGAACAGGTCTGCCACCGGCTCTCGACCCTGCAACGGCCGGGCTGGCGCGGCGTGCCCTTCTATTTCGCTCGCGTGGATATGGCCGGCAACATCACCAAGCGCCACAGCGCCACCCGCTTCCAGTTCGCCCGCTTCGGCGGCGCTTGCCCGCTGTGGAACGTCCACGAAGCCTTCGCGGCGCCGGACCGGATAGGGGTGCAACTGGCTGAGATGCCGGACGGCTCGCGCTACATCTCCATCGCGCGCAGTGTGTCCAAGCCCAGCGGCTCCTACCTGGCCAACGACCGCCGCTACGCCCTGTCCCTGGGCTGCGAGGTCGAACATGCGGGCGCCCTGGTCTATGCCGCTGGCCTCGATCTGAACGGCCCGGCCGCCCGGATCGGCGTCAGTTGCCGCATCTGCGAGCGCACCGACTGCACCCAGCGCGCCTTCCCGCCGCTGGATCGCACCCTGCACGTGCCGGAGAACGAACGCGGCGTGGTGCCCTATGTGCTGGATGGCCCGCGCCCCGACCGCTATTGATCGGGGCATGACCTCACACGCACCCATCGGCGTCGCCGTCGTCGGCTATGGCCTGGCGGGCCAGACCTTCCATGCCCCCCTGATCGCGGCGACCCCGGGCCTGACCCTGACCGCCGTCGTCTCGTCCCGGCCCGAAGCGGTTCACGCCGACCTGCCTGACGTCGAGGTCTTGCCCGATCTGAACACAGCCATCGCCCGCGAGGACATCGGTCTGATCGTCGTCGCCACCCCCGACGCCCTGCACGCCGAACAGTCGATCGCCGCTTTGAGGGCCGGCAAGTCGGTGGTGGTGGACAAACCCTTCGCGGCGACCCTGGCTGACGCCGAAGCCGTCGCCGCCGTCGCAGCGTCATCGCCCGGCGTTTTCAGCATCTTCCAGAACCGCCGTTGGGACGCCGACTTCATGACTCTGCGCCGCCTGATCGACCAGGGCGAACTAGGCGACGTCGCCGTGTTCGAAAGCCACTACGACCGCTTTCGTCCGGCCGTCACGGACCGTTGGAAGGACCAGCGCGACGGCGGCGTCTGGGCCGACCTGGGCCCGCACCTGATCGACCAGGCGGTGCAACTGTTCGGCCCGCCCCTGGCCGTCTATGCCGATCTCCAGGCCCAACGGGTCGGCGGCACGGCCATCGACTACGCCCACGTCCTGCTGCGCTATGACCGGCTGCGGGTCATCCTGAACATGAGCCACCTCGCCGCCGAGGCCAGCCTCCGCTACGCCGTCCACGGCGCGGGCGGCAGCTTCATCAAACACGGCCTCGACGCCCAGGAGGGGCAGTGCAAGGCCGGCCTGCGTCCCGGCGACACGGACTGGGGCGTCGATCCTTCGCCCGGCGTGCTGACGAAACAGATCGACGGCGAAACGGTCCGCGCCACGCCGACGCCCGAGCGCGGCGACTATCCCGCCTTCTACGCCGCCATGCGCGACGCGATCCTCGGCAAGGGACCGCCGCCCGTCCCAGCCGATCAGGCCCTGACCGTCATGCGCATCCTCGATGCCGGTCTGCGCAGCGCGGCGGAGCGGCGCGAGATCGCTCTCTAGCTCTTCTTGCGGCCCTTCGACGTCGCTGCAGGCGCGTGAGCCAATCGCAGCAGATTGGCCGCACCGGGCGCCCCGAACGGCGTGCCCGCCAGGATCAGGATGCGCTGGCCCGGCTCGGCCAGACCATATTTCACCGCGCTGTTGACGGCGTCATCTGTGACGGCCTCCAGCGAGTCCGGCTGCTCGCCCAGACGCGGCTCCAGCCCCCAGACCAGGGCCAGCCGCCGCGCGGTGTTGGGATTGGGCGTCAGCACCAGGATCGGCTTCAGCGGCCGCTCGCGCGCCATCCGCCGCGCGGTGCCGCCCAGGGTCGTGAACACCACCAGACAGCCTGTCGAGGGCGCATTCGCCGCCATCCGCGCAGCCCCGACCAGGGCGTCCACGTCATGCTCGTCCATGCCGGCGTGTTCGGCGCCCATCAGGCTGGGCCACATCGGATCGCGTTCGACCCGCTCGATGATCCGGCTCATGATGCCGACGGATTCCAGCGGATAGTCGCCCGACGCCGTCTCGGCCGACAGCATCAGGGCGTCCGCGCCCTCATATACCGCATTGGCCACATCGGTCGCCTCGGCGCGGGTCGGGGCCGGGGCGCTGGTCATGGATTCCAGCATCTGGGTGGCCACGATCACCGGCACGCCGCGATTGCGGGCCGCGCGCACGATCTGCTTTTGCGCCACCGGCACGTCCTCGGGATCCAGCTCGACGCCCAGATCGCCGCGCGCCACCATCACCCCGTCGCAATAGTCGAGGATGGCTTCGAGATCGGCCAGGGCCGCCGGCTTCTCGATCTTGGCGAGGCAGGCCGCCTGACCATTCACGATCCGCTTCAGCTCGGCCATGTCCTCGGGCTTCTGCACGAAGCTGAGCGCCACCCAATCCACGCCCATCCGTAGGGCGAAGGCCAGGTCCTCACGGTCCTTGGGCGTCAGGGCCGAGACCGGGATCACCGCCTCCGGCACCGCCACGCCCTTGCGGTCCGACAGCTTCGAGCCGCTCTCGACCGTCACATCGGCCCACTCATCGGTCCGCTCGCCCACACGCAGACGCACCCGCCCGTCGTCCAGCAGCAGCAGCATGCCCTTGCGCAGCGCCTTGAAGATTTCGGGATGCGGCATCTGCACCCGCGTTTCATCGCCGGGCGTCGGGTCCAGGTCGAAGCGCATGGTGTGGCCCGGCTTCACCGCGATCTCGACGTCCTTGAACCGCCCCAAACGCAGCTTCGGCCCTTGAAGGTCGGCCAATACGCCCAGCGGACGCTGCAGGGCCATTTCGGCGCCGCGCACCGCCTTCAACGCGGCGGCGTGATCCTCATGCGACCCGTGGCTGAAGTTCAGGCGGAAGACGTCCACCCCCGCCTGGGCCAGCGCCTTGACGGTGCTGGGCGCACGGCTGGCGGGTCCCAGGGTGGCGACGATGCGCGCGCGACGGGCTCGGTTCATGACGTTTCCTGTTGGCTCTCTCGGACGGCAAAACGGAGCCGCCTGGGCGATTTCGCCCTCTTCTGCCAACGAAACCCGCGCTGCGTAAGGCCGCCTTCCCCTCAGGAAACATGAGTTGACGGCCGGAAACAGGAGTTTATCTGGCCGCCGCCCCGCAAGTCGCCACGGCGAACCCGTTCAGATCGATGCACCGGCCCTCCACCTGCGGCGCGGCGACGCCGATCACATGGGCAAGCGTGGGGGCGATATCGACGGTGCGGATCGGCAGGAACCGCTCCTCGGCCTTGGCGCCCGGCCACCAGAAGATGATCGGCACGCGGCGGTCATATTCCCACGGCGTTCCGTGTCCGGCCAGGGTCGAGCCCACGCGGCCGCCCGAGGTGGTGTTCTGGGTCCAGGCGAACTGGATGTCGGGCGATCGCTCGGCGACGGTCGACAACCGCATCCGCTCGCGCACCGTCATCATCTCGGGCTGACGGCTGTCGGGCAGGGGCTCGGCCAGCAGCCGGTCGCGCGTCTCGGCGAAGGCCACGTCGGGCAGGGCGCGCAGCATCTCGACCGCCGCCTCCGCCACCTGTGTCCGCAACGGATCGGGCAGCGACTTGTGATCCGCACCGGCGACCATCCAGCCGCTTCCGCCGGACTGCAGCGGATCGGCGTCCAGGTTGAAGCGCGCCTTCAGCGCGGCGTTGACGCCCTTGATCGCATCGGTGTCGGCGCGGTGCGCCTGCGGATAGCCATGCTCGTGCAGCCGCTCGACGAAGTCCGAACCGCCGTGGTCGGCCGTGAGAACCACCAGCGCGCCGCCCGGAACCTCGGCCAGCTTGTCCAGGAAGGCGCCCAGCGCCGCGTCCAGCCGGTGCATCTGCTCGCACATCTCCGGCCCTTGGGTGCCGTACATATGGCCGATCCGGTCGGTGGCCGACAGGCTGACGCCCAGCATGTCGGTCGCCGCCCCCTGCCCCAGCTTCTGGCTGTCCAGCAGATATGCCGCCGCCTTCAGCGTCTGCTCGTCCAGCAATGGCGAGGTGTCGAACTTCAGCCCCGCCGGCGGCAGCACCGAATGGAAGGTCTGGCCGCGAATGGTCCAGTCGCCCGCCAGCGCCCGGCAGTCCGCGTTCTGGTAGTCCCAGGCTGTCGGCGTCGCCGCCGTCCAGGCGTTGAAGTCGCTGTTGAACGCCGCAACTGGCGCCAGCTTCGCCTCGGCCGTCTGTCCCGGCTCGACATAGGTGGTCAGTCCAAACCCGTCGGTAAACCAGAAGGCCTGCCCCTGATGACCGGCCAGATTGATCGCCCCGCGATCCTTGCCCGACACCGCCATGACCTTGCTGTCCGGACTGACGGCCTTCAGCCAGTCGCCCAGCGTCGTCGCACGCAGCTGGTCCGGGCCCACCGGTCCGTTGTCGGTGTCGTCACGCCTGTGCGCCAGATGGTTCTGCGGCGCGGCCAGACAATAGACCTCCTTGCCGGTCTTGCCGTCGATCCAGTCGTTGGCGGGGATGCCGGTCTCGGCCGGGTGCATGCCGGTCAGAACCGTGGAGTGGCCCGGGCAGGTCTCGGTCAGACCATGGGTCTGATAGCCGTTGATCGACACCAGTCCCTGGTCAGCCAACCGGCGCAGGCCGCCGCTGTAGCGGCTGCGATACTGGTTGAAGAGGTTGGCGCTGAACTGATCGACCACGATGGTCACGATCAGTTTGGGCGGCGTCAGGGCCGCAGCCGATGCCTGAGGCGCGGCGGCCTGAACCGGCGGCTTGGCGACCGGCGCGCCCGCACAGGCGGCGCCCGCGATCGACAAGACGGCCAGACACGCGGCGGCGACGTGACGCGACAGGGACATGAACAACTCCAACAACAGCCGTGCGGCCTCTAGCTGTTGCGGATGGCGCCCGCGTGACAGCCCGGCTCGCTCCTAGTGCGATTCCTTGGACCGCAGGCGCGCGACCTGATGCAGGACCAGCACCACCACCCCGCCGACGATCAGCCCGATCACGGCCGAGGCCACCGCCGTCGTCAGCCAGCTCATCACGCCGGCCAACGGCCCGAACAGTTCGCCGACGGCATGCGACAGATGCTCGACCGGTACCGCCGGCCAGTGCAGCCCCAGCGTATGGGAACCATGCAGCAGAATGCCGCCGCCGACCCACAGCATGGCCGCCGTGCCGATCGTCGACAGGGCGCTCATCACCATCGGCATGCCCTTGACCAGACCCCGCCCCAAAGCGCGCACCCCGCCATTGGGCCGCTGAGCCAGATGCAGGCCGATGTCGTCCATTTTCACGATCAGGCCGACCGCGCCATAGACGACCACGGTCATGGCGATGCCGACCACAGCCAGCACAGCGGCCTGGGTCAGGATCGGCTGCGCCGCCACATCGGCCAGGGCGATGGCCATGATCTCGGCAGACAGGATCAGGTCAGTGCGCACCGCGCCAGACACCGTTGTCTTCTCCAGCGCCGCCGCATCGCGCGCGACCGGCGCGGCATCCTCATGCCCGCCGTGCCCCATCGCCTCCAGCAGCTTTTCCGCCCCCTCGAAACACAGATAGGTCCCGCCGCACATCAGGATCGGGGTGATGGCCCAGGGCGCGAAGGCGCTGAGCACCAGGGCCACCGGCAGGATGAAGATCAGCTTGTTGCGAAACGACCCGAGCGCAATCTCGCTGATGATCGGCAGTTCGCGGCTGGGCGACAGGCCCATGACATAGCGCGGCGTCACCGCCGCATCGTCCACCACCACGCCGGCGGCCTTGGTCGAGGCCTTGCCGGCCGCCGCTCCCACGTCATCCAGCGACGCGGCCGCCAGCTTTGCGATGCCGGCGACATCGTCCAGCAGCGCGATCAGTCCAGACGGCATAGTCAGTCTTCCCGGCTGGGCGGCACATTAACGCCCTGCGATTTCAGATAGGATTTGATGTTGCGCGCGGCCTGGCGGATGCGCTGCTCGTTCTCGACCATGGCGATGCGCACGAAGCCCTCGCCGTTCTCGCCATAGCCCACGCCCGCCGCCACCGCGACCTTTGCGTGGGTCAGCAACTGCTTGGAAAACTCCAGACTGCCCAGATGCTTCAGCGCCGGCGGCAAGGGCGCCCAAGCGAACATGGAGGCGGCCGGCTTGGGAATGTCCCAGCCCGCGCGGGCAAAACTCTCGACCAGCACATCACGGCGGCGGTGATAGAGTTTGCGGTTCTGCTCGACGATGTCCTGCGGCCCGTTCAGCGCGGCGCACGCCGCCGCCTGGATCGGCGTGAAGGCGCCATAGTCGAGGTAGGATTTCACCCGCGTCATCGCCGCGATCAGCTTCTTGTTGCCGACCGCGAAACCCATCCGCCAGCCGGCCATGCTGTAGGTCTTGGACAGGGAGGTGAACTCGATCGCCACGTCCTTGGCGCCCGGCACCTGCAGGATCGAGACCGTCGGCTTGCCGTCGTAATAGAGCTCCGAATAGGCCAGATCGCTGATGATCCACAGGTCGTTCGCCTTGGCGAAATCCACGACGCGTTCATAGAAGGCCAGATCGACCGTCTCCGCCGTCGGGTTCGACGGATAGTTCATGACCAGGATCTTGGGCCGGGGGACGGTGAAGGCCATGGCCCGCTCCAGCGCCTCGAAATATTTCTCGTCCGGCGTAGTCGGCACGCTGCGGATCGCAGCCCCGGCGATAATGAAACCGAAGGTGTGGATCGGATAGGACGGATTGGGCGCCAGGATCACATCGCCCGGCTCAGTGATGGCGGTGGCCAGGCTGGCCAAGCCCTCCTTGGAGCCCATGGTGACGATCACCTCGGTCTCGGGATCCACATCAACACCGAAGCGGCGGCCGTAATAGTTGGCCTGGGCGCGGCGCAGGCCGGGGATGCCGCGTGACGCTGAATAGCCGTGGGCGTCGGGCTTCCTGGCCACCTCGATCAATTTGTCGATCACATGCTGGGGCGGCGGTAGATCGGGGTTGCCCATCCCCAGATCGATCACGTCCTCGCCCGCCGCACGGGCCGCCGCGCGCATCGCATTGGTCTCGGCGATGACATAGGGCGGCAACCGCTTCATGCGGTAGAATTCTTCAGACATGACAGGCTCGTCGTTGGGATCTGCGGCCGTGGATCGACCGCCTTTAGCGCTTAGCGCGCCAGCGGCCTCGCGCAACAGCATTGAAGGTCATTTTCACCCGTCAGGCGGACGAAATCTGTGCGTCGCGCAAAAACCTGGTCGAGAAGACAGCCGGTCCGCGTTCTCAATAGCTCAACCGCAGACCGATGCTGAGCGTTCGCGGCGGGCCGTATCCGGCGACGCCCGTGCCGGTTTCCGACACCTCGACATTCTCGTCGAACAGATTGTCCGCCGCCATCCAGAGGGTCGCGTTTGGCGTGAAGGCCCACTCTGTTCGCCCATCCAGCGTCACGGCGGCGTCCAGCACCCGGCTGTTCAGGTCGTCGTCAAACCGGCTCGATTCATAACGTGCGGCCAAGGCCAGGGTCAGTCGATCGGTCGCGCGCCAATCCAGCCCGGCCGTCGCGCTCCATTCCGGCGCCTGTGCGGGACGCAAGCCGGTCAGCTGCGCGGCGGACGATCCGCCGTCGATCTCGGCGTCGGTCCAGGACGCAGCGGCGTTCAGCGAAACGGCTGACGATAAGTCCAGCGCCCCCGTCAGTTCCACGCCCCAGGCGTCGATGGTCCCGGCGTTCTGGCGCTGGCGCACCACGCCGCCTGCCGGCACGAACCCGGCGCGCGGGAAGGTCGCCGGCCCGGACCCGAGAGTCACATTGACGATGGCGTCCTCGATCTGGTTCCAGAACACCGACACGCCCCAACGCACGCCCTCGCGGTCGAAGGCCAATCCCGTCTCCACACCCTTCAGCGTTTCCGGCGTCAGGGCGGCGTTGGCCTCGGTGATGTCGTTGCCGACGCGGAACGGCCGATGCAGTTCGTTCAGCGTGGCGGGCCGGAACCCGGAATAGGCTGCCGCCCGCGCCGCATAGCCGCCGCCCAGATCACGCCGAAGGGCCAGACGCGCGCTGACCACCTCGCCCGACCGATCCGGGTCGCTCTCGTTTAGCAGGACGGCACCGGTCGCCAGCGTGTTCTCCTGACGAAATCCGCCCGTATTCTCCCACCGATCCACCCGAACTCCTCCAGCCACCAGCCATTCGGCCGCGGTCCAGGACGCATCGACATAGGCGCCGGCCACAGCCGTCTCCCCGCCCGCACGCCGAATACGGGTGAAACCCGCGCCCGTTGGATTACTGAAGAGTTCGTTGGTCTCGCCGTCGTTGAAGCGCGCATCCGCGCCAAGCTCCCACTCCAGCCGTCCGCCCGCGAAATCCGCCATGCGTCGGCGCAGCGCCGCATTCAGTCCCCATCCCGTCGCGGGCGTCTTGAACTGATCGTTGGCCGGCGTCGTGGTCGAGCGGTCGGCCGACACCGAGGCCGAGCTATTTGCCAGATTGCTGTCGATCCGCCACGCCTGCAGCCGCCAGCCATAGCCGTCGGCCGACGGCGCCTGCGCCGCCGTGGCGCTCAGGCTGTGCCCGCTGGCGTTGGCGCGCGTTCCGGCCAGACCCGATCCGCGATCCTCCTCCCAGGTCGCCGCCCGCACTGACAGGTTCGCCTGTCCCAAGGCCGTATCGACCCGCAGCGCTGCACTTCGGCTGTCGAGATCCAGCGGCGTATCCGCGGCGCCTGCCGCCGGCCCGCGCACCGGCACATAGCCGTCGCTGACTTCGCGCAACCCGCTCAACGTCACCGCCACCGCCCCCACGCGCGTGGACGCCGACCCCGCCGTCCGCAACCCGCCCCGCTCGGAGGCCGACACATCCAGCGCGCCGCCTTTCCCGCGTTCACGCAGGGTGATCGTGCCCGTCAGCGCGCCCGCGCCATAGGGGCCCGAGCCCGCCCCCCGGATCACATCTAGGCTCTCCAGCGATTCCGGCGTCGCCTGGGACCAGATAACCCAGCCCCCGAACGGATCGTTCAGCGGCACGCCGTCCAGCAGCACCAGCGTCCGCCCCGCTCCAGACGGCGCGATGGCCCTCAGTGAAATCCCCTGGGTCGTCGGATTGGCCGCCGCGCTGCTGGTGCGTCGAAACAGCGACACCGCCGGCACGGACCGTAGCGCCTCATCCAGACGCGACGACCGCGACAGCACCGCCTCGTCGATCCGCACCACGGAAAACGCCGCGTCGGCAGCCGCCGGCGGCAGACGCGCGGCGGTAACGACGATCTCGGGCAGGGCGGTGGGCGGCGTCACATCTTGAAGCATCCCCGTCCCTACGGGTTTGCCGGCCAAGGGCAAAGCCTGACCTGGAAAGAAAGATTGAACTCACGCCATTGATCGTGAGGCGCGAACCGCATCGCCGTTAAGCGAGAGCCCATCCTTCCTACAAAAACCATGTAGATCAGCGCGCGGCTTGATTCTGGGCATGAAAAAACCCGCTATCCAGTGGGAATAGCGGGTTAAAACTTGGGTGCGGGAGTAGGATTTGAACCTACGACCTTCAGGTTATGAGCCTGACGAGCTACCGGGCTGCTCCATCCCGCGGCAAACGGTAGTGTATCGTGAAGGAAGAACGGATCGAGAAGGCCCGCGA
>NZ_WJWX01000060.1:0-318 GCF_009661015.1 Brevundimonas sp. SPF441
ACCAACCTGGCCGGCTGCAACACGTCCAACACCGTCACCGTGTCCAAGAACGACATCCGCGGCCTGGTGAACAACTCGGG
Source organism: Brevundimonas sp. SPF441 (assembly GCF_009661015.1). NCBI lineage: Bacteria > Pseudomonadati > Pseudomonadota > Alphaproteobacteria > Caulobacterales > Caulobacteraceae > Brevundimonas > Brevundimonas sp. SPF441. The sequence goes on from NZ_WJWX01000060.1 coordinate 81, forward strand.
CGCCGGTTACGACTCCAACGTCTTCCAGGCCAACCTGCCTTACTCGGTCACCGGCACCTACACCGCCGGCGCCGTCGGTTCCACGGCCGCCGCGACCAACGGCAACTACATCAACCTGGCCGCCAACGCCAACTCCACCAGCGCCAGCCACGGCGCCTGGAAGTCGGCCATGGCCCTGAACGTGAACATCCCCGTTCCGTCCAAGTCGCTGCTCGCCGGCGCCTATGAAGGCCAGCTG
>NZ_WJWX01000061.1:0-255 GCF_009661015.1 Brevundimonas sp. SPF441
CCGTCACCGTGTCCAAGAACGACATCCGCGGCCTGGTGAACAACTCGGGCGCCGGTTACGACTCCAACGTCTTCCAGGCCAACCTGCCTTACTCGGTCACCGGCACCTACACCGCCGGCGCCGTCGGTTCCACGGCCGCCGCGACCAACGGCAACTACATCAACCTGGCCGCCAACGCCAACTCCACCAGCGCCAGCCACGGCGCCTGGAAGTCGGCCATGGCCCTGAACGTGAACATCCCCGTTCCGTCCAAGT
>NZ_WJWX01000062.1:0-255 GCF_009661015.1 Brevundimonas sp. SPF441
TGACGATGCCCTTCTCGACGCGGCCCGTGACCACGGTGCCGCGGCCCGAGATCGAGAACACGTCTTCGACCGGCATCAGGAACGGCAGGTCGACCGGACGCTCCGGCTGCGGGATGTAGGCGTCGACGGTTTCCATCAGGGCCAGAACGCGCTGTTCGCCGATTTCCGGGTTCACGCCGTCGGTCGCGGCCTTGGCCGAACCCTTGGTGATCGGAATGTCGTCGCCGGGGAACTGGTACGAGCTCAGCAGCTCGC
>NZ_WJWX01000063.1:0-255 GCF_009661015.1 Brevundimonas sp. SPF441
GCGAGCTGCTGAGCTCGTACCAGTTCCCCGGCGACGACATTCCGATCACCAAGGGTTCGGCCAAGGCCGCGACCGACGGCGTGAACCCGGAAATCGGCGAACAGCGCGTTCTGGCCCTGATGGAAACGGTCGACGCCTACATCCCGCAGCCGGAGCGTCCGGTCGACCTGCCGTTCCTGATGCCGGTCGAAGACGTGTTCTCGATCTCGGGCCGCGGCACCGTGGTCACGGGCCGCGTCGAGAAGGGCATCGTCA
>NZ_WJWX01000064.1:0-255 GCF_009661015.1 Brevundimonas sp. SPF441
CGCGGCCATGGTCGAGCAGTCGACCGCCGCCAGCCTGAGCCTGAGCCGCGAAGCCGCCGAACTGGCCGAACTGGTCGGCCGCTTCGAGACCAGCCAGGTCGCGGCGGCCCCGTCGCCGATCCACAAGGCTCCTATCCAGCAGATGAAGGCCCGGGTCGAGAGCTTCGCCCGCGCCCACGCCGCCCCCGCGCGCGCGCGTATGGCGGCCGGCGGCGGTGGGCGGGCGGCTGCGGCCGCTATTCAATCGGACTGGGA
>NZ_WJWX01000065.1:0-244 GCF_009661015.1 Brevundimonas sp. SPF441
CCGAGTAAGGCAGGTTGGCCTGGAAGACGTTGGAGTCGTAACCGGCGCCCGAGTTGTTCACCAGGCCACGGATGTCGTTCTTGGACACGGTGACGGTGTTCGAGGTGTTGCAGCCGGCCAGGTTGGTGTCGATGGTGACGTTGGCCGGAGCGGTCATGTCAAAGGCGTTGGCCGGGCCGGTGTCGTCCGAGGCGTAGATGCCGATGGTGCCGAAGTCGATCGTGGTCGAGGCGTTGCCGGTGTA
>NZ_WJWX01000066.1:0-238 GCF_009661015.1 Brevundimonas sp. SPF441
TCGACCTCCGGCGGCGCGCAAGACGCAGCGTGAAACGGACAGGTGGCGGAGTGGTCGATCGCGCACGCTTGGAAAGCGTGTGTAGGTGAAAGCCTACCGAGGGTTCGAATCCCTCTCTGTCCGCCACACACTTTCACCGAGTGGTCTCTTAGCTTGCGGCGTTCGCTGAAGTCGCGACGGGGCGCCGTTGCAAACCTGCCTGATCTAGGCAATCCACCCGTTCGTCGCATCACTTAGC
>NZ_WJWX01000006.1:0-123400 GCF_009661015.1 Brevundimonas sp. SPF441
CCAGCGCACAGAGCCGAGCCTGGACCTGGACGCCCTGGCGGGACCGACGCGCCCGACCAACAATCGCGGCCGCCCGGCGACGGGGCAGCAGGGGGCGGGCGCGGCGTCCCAGGCCACGGGCCCGCAGATCACGGCCATCTTCAATCAGGTCTATCCGAACTGGATCCTGCCCTGCGACATCCCCGGCGCGGATCAGCTGCGCATCCAGGTCGAGCTGACCCTGTCGGCCGACGGGCGGATCACGCGCGGCCCCAGCCTGATCAACGCCCAGTCGTCGAACGTCTATCGCGCCGCCGCCGACGGCGCCCTGCGCGCCCTGCGCCAGACCGCGCCCTTCGACGTGCCGCAAGGATTCCCCGGCGGGGTCTATCGCCCGACCTTCAACACCGAACGGGCGTGCCGCAATCGCTGATCCGCCACGCCTGCAAACCGCCGTCCCAAATGTCGCCCCATTCCCCGTGAAGCTGGCGAAAGTCGAACGGCCCGGCGATAAGGGGCGGCGATCCTTCGAGACTTATGGGAGCATCTGATGCGTCTGAACCTTCTTCTGGCCTCCGTGGCGGCTGTCGCGATGGCGGCTCCTCTGACGACAGCGGCGCAGACGCCTCAGCAGAACCAGCCGGTCGAGGTCGAGATCGATCAGGGCGTGCTGCGTCCCCTTCAGATCGCGGTCGTGCCGTTCGCCGGAACGCATGGGTCGGACATCTCCAATGTCGTCAGCGCCAATCTGAAGCGGTCGGGCTTTTTCGAGCCGCTGAACCCTTCCAGCTTCATCGAGACCGGCCTGACCCTGGCCAATGCGCCGAACTTTCCGCAGTGGACCCAGATCGGCGCGCAGGCGGTGCTGTATGGCGGGGTGACGACGCGGGGAGACGGGCGGCTGGACGTGGGCTTCCGGCTGTATGATCCCTACCGCCAGTGCCAGCTGGTCAGCTATCAGTTCACGGCGACCCAGGAACAGTGGCGTCGGATCGCGCACAAGATTTCCGACGTCATCTACCAGCGCATGACTGGCGAGGCCGGCTTCTTCGATTCCCGCGTGATCTTCGTGTCCGAGGAGGGCACGCAGCTGAACCGGATCAACCGCCTGACCATCGCCGATCAGGACGGGTTCAACCCGACCTATCTGACGCAGGGCGACGAGGTGATCATGTCGCCGCGCTTCTCGCTGTCGCAGCCAGACGAGATCACCTATGTGGCGCTGGGCAAGGATTACAGCCGCATCTACCTGTATAATCTGACGACCGGCCGACGCGAGAGCCTGGGCGAGTTCGACGGTCAGGTGCTGGCGCCGCGCTTCTCCAACGACGGCAACAAGATCGCGTTTTCGATCATCCGGGGCGGCAATACCGACGTCTATGTGATGGACCTGCGCAGCCGCCAGATCACGCGCCTGACCAGCGATCCGGGCATCGACACCTCGCCGTCGTTCAGCCCGGACGGCAGCCAGATCGTCTTCACCTCGGACCGTTCGGGTTCGGCGCGGCTGTACGTTATGCGGTCGGACGGATCGGGCCAGCGGCCGATCTCGCGCGGCGGCGGCATCTATACCGCCCCGTCGTGGAGCCCGACCGGCAATCTGATCGCCTTCACTAAGCAGGGCGGCGGCCGGTTCTCGACCGGGGTGATGAACGCCGACGGTTCGGGCGAGCGCATCCTGTCCTCCAGCTATTTCGAGGAAGGCCCAAACTGGGCGCCGAATGGCCGCTACGTGATGTTCGCGCGCCAGACGCCGGGCGGAGACACGCGTCTGTGGACCGTGGACCTGTCGGGGCGCGTGGTGTCGCAGGCGGGCTATAACGGACGCGGGACCGACCCGGCCTGGTCGCCGCTGCTCGACCGTGGCCCGAGCAATCTGGGCGTGAACCAGGGCGCCGACAGCTGCCCCGCCTAAACGCCGCACCGACACCGTCGGAGCCTTAAAGCTCAACTGTGCGTTATCGCCTCTAGCGTCGAAAAATCGGCCGAGGCAGACAGTAAAGCCAAGCTTGAGGCCCGCCCCTTGCCAGAAACGATACGTCAGGAGACGACCCCATGAAGACTTCCCGCATTCTCAAACTGGCGATGGTCGGCTGCGCCGTCGCCGCCATGGCCGCCTGCACCCGAAAGCCCCCGGTCGAGACCGGCGTGCCCGGTCCGAACGACGGCACGACGCAACCGACGGGTCCGGCCTATCCGACCGCGCCGACCGGTCCGGTGACCGGCGGAAACATGGGTTCGGCCGCGCCGGGCACCGAACAGGACTTCGTCGTCAACGTCGGCGACCGCATCTATTTCGATCTGGATTCCTATGAGGTCCGGCCCGAGGCCATCCCGCGTCTGGACGCCCAGGCCCAATGGCTGCAGCGCTATCCGTCCGTGACAGTCCGCATCGAGGGCAACGCCGACGAACGCGGCACGCGCGAATACAATCTGGCGCTGGGCGCCCGCCGTGCGGAATCGGTGCGCACCTATCTGATCAACCGGGGCATTCCGGCCGGCCGGATCGACACCATCAGCTTCGGCAAGGAGCGGCCGATCGCGGAAGGCTCGAACGAGGACGCCTTCGCCCGCAACCGCAACGCCCACACCGCCATCGTCTCGGGCGCGCCGCGCTGACGACCGGCTGATCGGCTGATCTGAAGGAGGCGCCGGCCGCAGGGTCGGCGCCTCTTTTCGCTTCGGCGCTTGTCCTGACGCCGGGCGGGCGGCAGATAAGTCGTCACAGGGATCGGGGGATCAGCGAATGGATATCGAAGGGGCGGGCGCGGTCGTCACGAGCGGCCTGGCGGCGGGCGCGATCGAAAAGCCGACGGGCAAGGCCGGCGAGGATCACGCCCATGGCGTCTGTTCCGACTGCGGGGCTGAAACGAGCGGCAATTTCTGCGCAAACTGCGGCCAGCCGACGCACGTCCATCGCAGCCTGCTGCATCTGGGCGAAGAGCTGCTGCACGGGGTCATGCATTTCGACGCCCGCATCTGGCGCACTCTGCCGCTGCTGTGGCTGAACCCCGGCCGACTGACGCGCGAGTGGGTCGAGGGCAAACGCACGCGCTACGTCTCGCCGCTGGCGATCTTCCTGTTCACCCTGTTCGTGATGTTCTTCGCGCTCAGCTTCATGCCGCATCCGGAATCCAAGTCCGGCGAGGCTTCGGAGATGAGCGAACGGATCGCGTCTCAGCGCGTCGGCTTGGCCGAGGCCGAAAAGGCCCTGGTCCAGATGCGGGCCGAAAGCGGCGCCCAGCCGGACCCGACGATGCAGATGGCGATCAACGCCGGACAGAAGCTGGTCGACGACCGCCGCGCGGCCCTGGCCCGGCTGGAGATCGAGCAGCGCGACGGCCGCGCCGACGGTCTGAAGCCCGGCAGCTGGCAAGCCGGGATCAAGGACATGGCGACCGGCGAGAGCGGCGAGACCAAGCTGAAGGTCATGGGCAAGGACGCCGAGAAGGAAGGCCACGGCATCGGCGCCACCGTGCTGAAGAAGCTGCAGAACCCGGACCTGGCGGTCTATAAGTTGCAGCAGACGATGTACAAGTTCGCCTTCCTGCTGGTGCCCTTGTCCATCCCGTTCGTGGCCCTGCTGTTCCTGTGGAAGCGCGGCTTCACCCTGTACGACCACGGGGTGTTCGTTCTGTATTCGCTAACCTTTATGGCCATGCTGCTGATGTTGATGGTGCTGTCGGCGACGATCGCCGGGTGGTTGGGCGGCATCGTCATTCCGCTGGGGCTGCTGGCCGTTCCCGTTCATGTGTTCGCCCAGATGAAGGGCGCCTATTCGCTATCGTGGTTCTCGGCCCTGTGGCGGACGATCGCGCTGTTGGTGTTCTGCAACATCGTGGTCGGCCTGTTCGTCACGGCCATCGTCTATCTGGGTCTCGGCCACTAGCTCGGCCTTGCGGCGGCCCCAAATCGGTGAAAGCTAGACGCATGACCAAGCTCTCGATCTCTCGTGTTCATCTGCTCGCCGCCGCCGCCCTCGGCGTCCTACTGGTTGGGGGCGGCGCGGTCGCCCAGCAGGCCCAGCCCAACATCATGGAGCGGACCGAGTGGGACAACCGCCGCCTGGACCAACTGGACCGCAATGTGCGGCGGCTTGAGCGCGCCCTGACCCAGAGAAACGCCGCCGGCCAGCCCGTGCTGGTCGAGCCGGACCCCGAGGTGGTGACGCTGCAGGGGCAGTTCGCCCTGATGGACCGACGCCTGGGCGACCTGGAGGCCACGGTGCGCCGGATCAACGGCGACAACGAGCGGCTGACCTTCCAACTGGACGAGGCCACGCGCGAGAACGAGACGCTGAAGACGCGTCTGGCGGACGCCGAGGGCCGGTTGCAGAAGCTGGAGACCCAGGCCGAACTGAATGCGCCGATCGAGGCGACCTCGCCGACCGGCGATGCGACGCGGGATCTGGCGGCGGCGGTGGCCCTGCTGTCGACCGACAAGCCGCGCGGCGAGCGGGCGCTGGAAACGGTGATCGCGGCCTGGCCCGATACGCCGCAGTCGCGCGAGGCCAACTCGCGCCTGGGCGACCTGCGGGTCGCGGCGAACGACAAGGCGGGGGCGGTGCCCTATTACGCCGCCGCGCTGAAGGACTGGCCGCGCATCGGCTGGGCGGCGGATACGACGCTGAAACTGGCCGACGCCCTGTTCGCGACGCAGCGGAAGCCGCAAGGGTGCGCGGCCCTGGCTGAGTTCACGCGCCGCTATGCGCCCGCCGCCTCTGATCCGCAAAACTCGCGGGCGGCGCAGTTGAAGACCACGGGTTCCTGCGCCTGACGCCCAGCCCAGCGATTGGGGACGATCTGACGGCGCGAGCATTCGCGCGGCTGGATGCGCGACTGACGCGGGACACGGGCCGGCCGCTGGCGCTGGCCCTGTCGGGGGGCGGAGATTCCATCGCCCTGTTGCGGCTGACGACAGACTGGGCGCGGACGCGCGGGCGTTCGGTGCTGGCTCTGACCGTCGATCATCGGCTGAATGCGGACAGCGGCCGCTGGACCGACTTTGCGGCCGGGGCGGCGCGGGACGCCGGAGCCGACTGGCGCGGGTTGAGTTGGGGCGGAGACAAGCCCGCGACCGGTCTGACGGCGGCGGCGCGGGCGGCTCGGCATGGTTTGATTGCGGATGCGGCGCGCGAGGCGGGGGCATCGGTCGTCCTGTTCGCCCATACCGCCGACGATATCGCCGAGGCCGATCTGATGCGCAGCGAAGGCTCGACGCTGGGACGGGTGCGCGAATGGTCGCCGTCGCCGGCCTGGCCCGAGGGTCGAGGCCTGATGCTATTGCGGCCGCTACTGGGCGAGCGGCGGACGGGGTTGCGCGACTGGCTGGCGGCGCAGGGGGCCGACTGGATCGAGGACCCCGCCAACGCCGATCCCGGCTTCGGTCGCAGCCGGGCGCGGCAGGCGCTGGCGGGCGCGGCGCCCCGGTCGATCGATCAGGCGCCGTCGAAAACCGGCGCGCGGCCGACGATGGACGGCGAGGCTATGGCGCGTGTGGACCGCGACGTGGGCGCGCGGGCGCTGGCGGCGGCCCTGGTCTGCGTCGGCGGCGGATCGACGCCGCCTCGCGGCGCGCGGTTGGAAGCCCTGACGGCGCGGCTGAAGGCGGGTGAGGATTTCGCGGCGACCCTGTGCGGGGCGCGGATCGAGGCCGTCGGCGCGACGGCGCGGCTGATGCGCGAGGCCGGCGAGCTGCGCAGGCGAGACATTTCGCCGCTGGCGCTGACGCCCGGCGTCGAGACGGTTTGGGACGGGCGGTTCGTCTTCTGCGCCGATCGTCCCGGCTGGTCTGCGATTCCGGCGCTGGGGCGGTTGGCCAGCCTGTCGGACGCCGACAGGGCCGGGATCAATCGGCTGCCCGCGGCGACGCGCGGGGCCTGGCCTGTGTTGATCAGGGACGACGCGGTGGCCCCGGTTCTTGCAGGCGAGGGGGTCGAACGGTGCGGCCTTGTCGCGGAACGGCTCAGGCTAGCGCTGGACGAAACGACGCACGAAGACGACCTGATTTCCGCCACCCGATAGCGTAACGCTGATTAAGCCCCTATTTTCCCAGACAGACACATCCAGACCGTCGATCCCACCGGGGTCGCGGACGACCGAGGACCTCAATGAACCTGCGTAATCTGGCGATCACCGGCGTGATCATTCTGGCGTTGCTGGCGGGCTATGCGGCGCTGTCGCAGGGCGGCGCCATGAACGGCGTGACGGGCCAGCCGGCCGGCAAGCCCGAGGCCATCAGCTATTCCCAACTGGTGCAGCGCGTGAACGCGGGTGAGGTCAAACAGGTGACCATCCGCCTGGACAAGGTGAACGGCGAGCTGAAGAACGGCGAACGCTTCACCTCTACCACCGTCTATCCGAACGAACAGCTGGTGGCCCAGATGCTGGCCGCCAACGTCGAGATCGACGCCAAGTCGGGCGGCCAGTCGATCTGGATGAGCCTGCTGCTGGGCATCCTGCCGATCGCGCTGCTGATCGGGGTGTGGATCTTCTTCATGCGCCAGATGCAGGGCGGGGCGAAGGGCGCCATGGGCTTCGGCAAGTCCAAGGCCAAGCTGCTGACCGAGCACAAGGGACGCAAGACCTTCGACGACGTCGCGGGCGTGGACGAGGCCAAGGACGAGCTGCAGGAGGTGGTCGACTTCCTGAAAGATCCGGGCAAGTTCCAGCGTCTGGGCGGCAAGATCCCCAAGGGCGCGCTTCTGGTGGGCCCTCCCGGCACCGGCAAGACGCTGCTGGCGCGCGCGGTCGCGGGCGAGGCGGGCGTGCCCTTCTTCTCGATCTCGGGTTCGGACTTCGTCGAGATGTTCGTCGGCGTCGGCGCCAGCCGCGTGCGCGACATGTTCGAACAGGCCAAGAAGAACGCGCCCTGCATCATCTTCATCGACGAAATCGACGCCGTTGGTCGTCATCGCGGCGCGGGTCTCGGCGGCGGCAATGACGAGCGCGAACAGACGCTGAACCAGCTGCTGGTCGAGATGGACGGCTTCGAGGCGTCCGAGAACATCATCCTGATCGCCGCGACCAACCGTCCCGACGTGCTGGACCCGGCCCTGCTGCGTCCCGGCCGGTTCGACCGTCAGGTTGTGGTGCCGAACCCCGACGTCTCGGGCCGCGAACGCATCCTGCGCGTCCACATGAAGGACGTGCCCCTGGCGGCCGACGTCAACGTCAAGACGATCGCGCGCGGCACGCCCGGCTTCTCGGGCGCCGACCTGGCCAATCTGGTCAACGAGGCGGCCCTGACGGCGGCGCGCAAGGACCGTCGCATGGTCACTCACCGCGACTTCGAAGACGCCAAGGACAAGGTGCTGATGGGCTCCGAACGTCGCTCCATGGCGATGAACGAGGAAGAAAAGCGCCTGACCGCCTATCACGAGGCCGGTCACGCCATCGTCGCCATGAACGTCAAGATGGCCGATCCCGTGCACAAGGCGACCATCGTCCCGCGCGGCCGGGCGCTGGGCATGGTGATGCAGCTGCCGGAAGGCGACCGCTATTCGATGAAGTATCAGCAGATGATCGACCGGATCGCCATCATGGCGGGCGGCCGCGTCGCCGAGGAGCTGATCTTCGGACCGGAGAACATCACTTCGGGCGCCAGCTCGGACATCGAACAGGCGACCAAGCTGGCCCGCGCCATGGTCACCCGCTGGGGCTTCTCGGACAAGCTGGGCACGGTGGCCTACGGCGAGAACCAGGAAGAGGTCTTCCTGGGCCACTCGGTCGCCCGCAGCCAGAACATCTCCGAAGAGACGGCGCGCACCATCGACGAGGAAGTCCGTCGCCTGGTGACCTCGGGCTGGGACGAGGCGCGCACGATCCTGACGACCAAGGCCGAGGACCACGAGAAGCTGTCTCAGGCCCTGCTGGAATACGAGACCCTGTCGGGTGAGGAGATCAAGGACCTGCTGGAGAAGGGCGTCGCGCCGAACCGCGACGAGAACAACTTCCCCAACGCCGGGCCTTCGGTCTCGGTGCCGGTGACGCCGGTGTCGGACGGCACGGACATCGAGGTCCCGGTCGCCGCGCCGGCCGCGACCAGCGTGCCCACGGTTCACTGAACCCAGGCCTGATCTGAAGATGGACCCGCCGGGAGATGGCTCTCCCGGCGGGTTTTTTCTTTGGGCGTCTGGCTGACCCACTGGCCCACCCAAAGCATCATGACGAACAAGTTTGCACTGCAAACCTATCTGTGAGATATGGCGGTCTCGATCTTGGGAGGGACGTCATGGTGATATCGCAAGCAGAGCAGGTGGAGCGGCTGCACGGACTGGATGCGTTGCGCGCCGGGGCGCTGCTGCTGGGGGTGCTGCTTCACGCCAGCCTGTCCTTCTTTCCGCAGCAGATCTGGATCGTGGCGGACGACAGCCGGTCGATCGGCGCCGCCTGGCTATTCTTCGCCATCCATCTGTTTCGCATGACGGCCTTCTTCCTCATCGCGGGCTTGTTCGCCCATAGGATGCTGGCGCGGCGGGGCTGGGTCGCCTTCGCCAAGGATCGGGTGGTGCGGATCGCCGGGCCGCTGGCGGCCTTCTGGTTTCCGGTCATGGCGGGGATCGTTACGGCCCTGGTCTGGAACGCTCATGCCAATGGTCTGGTGACGCCCGGCGCGCCGCCGCCACCGCCACCGACGTATGACTGGACCAACTTTCCGCTGACCCACCTGTGGTTTCTGTGGGTGCTGACGCTCTTCTACGCCGTCGTCCTGATCGTGCGGGCCGTGCTCGGCATGCTGGATCGCGGGGGGCAAGCGGGTCCGGTCGTGGACAGGATCACCGGCGCGCTGATTGGCCCGTGGACGCCTGCGGTGCTGGCCGCCCCGCTGGCTGTGGCCTTGTGGCTGGATCCGAAGTGGATCGCCTTCTTCGCCGTGCCGACGCCAGACGCGGGCGTGATCCCGAACACCTCCGCCCTGGTCGGGTTCGGCCTCGCCTTCGGCTTGGGGTTCGCGCTGGACCGGCGGCGTGATCTGCTGGGCCGCATCGCGCAGGGGGCGCCGCTGTTCCTGAGCATGGCGCTGGTTTCGGGCGTCGCGGCCTATGTGCTGGCGGGCGGACCGAGCATCGCGCCGATGGGCGAGCCGACGGCCGGCAAGGCCCTGGCCGCCGCCGTCACGGCGGTCGCCGTCTATGCCTCGGCCTTGGCGGCCATGGGGCTGTGCCTGCGGTTCGCCTCGGACCATAGTCCGGTTCGGCGCTACCTGTCCGACGCCTCCTACTGGATCTATATCGTGCACCTGCCGCTGGTCATGCTGGCTCAGGTCTGGGTGCAGGATTGGGCCGGGCCGTGGTGGGTGAAGCTGATCGGCGTGTCGGCGGGCGTCTTTGCCGTGTGCCTGGCGTCCTACGAACTGCTGATCCGCCACAGCTTTATGGGACGGTGGCTGAATGGCCGGCGCGTGCCGTGGCGCAACCGGCCTGCGCCTGCGCTGATCCCCGCCGAATAATTTGCAAACCCTTCCGGCGGCGTCCATCCGAGGGACGCGCCCGTCGCACAGGAATCACACAGCGATGTCCGACAAGTCCCGCACCGGCCCGGAGGCCGACCTGGCCTTCATGAAGGCCATTGTTCAGGGCGGCAATAATCCCAGGGCGACCCTGACACTGGGCGTCGCCTATCTGGCGGGCGGTCTGCTCTATGGTCTGCAATGCCTGTTCCATATCGGTCAGGTGTGGGGCGTCGTGCGCTGGCCGCCTCTGGGAAATCTCTGCTTTGTGGTCGCCATCACGGTCGCCTTCCTCATCGTCCTGACCTGGGCCGTGCGTGAGGACCGCAAGACGGGCACGGCCGGCCCCATCGTCACTCGCACACTGAATGCGGCGTTCAGCGGCGCGGGCATGGCCAATCTGGCGATCATCATCGTGTTCGGCGTGGGGGCCCGCCGCGATCAGGACTTCGCGGTCTGGCTCTACTATCCGGCGATGATCTTCGCGCTGCAGTCGGCGGCCTGGTTCGTGGCCTACAGTCTGAAGAAGAAGCCATGGATGCTGGCGACGTCGTTGGGCGGCTGGCTCACGGCGGTCGCGCTGGGCGTGCTGGTGCGTGACACGATGATCTATCTCTACGTCTGCACCCTCGCCCTGTTCGTGCTGTTCGCAGGGCCGGGTTGGATCATGACGCGTGCGGCGCTAAAGGCCCGCGCCATCGATGCGGACGCCGGCTGATCCATGGGACTGGACGCGCTCGGCAAGATCGACGAGGTCATCCACGGCCGGATGCGGCTGGGGATCATGGTCTATCTGGCCGACGCCGAGGCCGCCGACTTCACCGAGCTGAAGACCGTGCTGGAGGCGACGCAGGGCAATCTGTCGGTCCACATCAAGAAGCTGGAGGAGGCGGGATACGTCGCCGTGGCCAAGAGCTTCGTGAACAACAAGCCCCTGACCCGCGTGTCCATCACCCCCGCCGGCCGCAAGGCCTTCGCCGCCTATCTGGAAGCGCTGGGCGGTCTGATCGGGCGGTCGGCCTGATGGCGCCGATGGTCGTTGATCCGGACAAGGTGCGGGCGTTCGAGACGCCCGTGGCGTTCGAGGCCTGGCTGGCGGCGAACCACGACCGCGAGACCGAGCTCTGGATCCGCATCTTCAAGGTCAAGTCGGGCGTCGCCTCGATCACCTGGGTCGAGGCGGTGGATGTGCTCCTGTGCTGGGGCTGGATCGACGGGATCAAGAAAAGCCTGGATGCTGACAGCTTCCTGCAACGTGTCTCGCCGCGCGGTAAGAAGAGCGTCTGGAGCCAGATCAACGTCGCCAATGTCGCGCGTCTGATTGAGGAAGGGCGGATGACGCCGCACGGGCTGAAACACGTCGAGGCGGCCAAGGCGGACGGGCGCTGGGACGCGGCCTACCGCATCAAGGGCTCGACCGCGCCGGACGACCTGATGGCCGCCATCGACGCCGAGCCGCAGGCACGGGCGACGTTCGACACCCTGACGGCACAGAACCGGTTCGCCCTGACCTATCGCGCCGAGGCGCCGAAGACCCCGGCGGGCCGCGCCAAGGCCATCGATCGTCTGGTGGAGATGCTGAAACGGGGCGAGACGCCCCACCCGCAGAAGAGGGCATGACCGTGTCGTCTTCGCAGGTGATGGGCATCGTCAATGTGACGCCCGACAGCTTCTCGGACGGGGGGCGGTGGGCCTCGACCGAAGGCGCGATCGATCAGGCCATGCGGCTGGTCGTGGACGGAGCGGACGTGCTGGACATCGGCGGGGAGAGCACCCGGCCGGGGGGCGAGCCGGTGGGCGAGGCCGAGGAGATCGACCGCGTCGCGCCGGTCATCGCCGGCGTCCGCGCGCGCTGGGGCGGGGCGATCAGCATCGATACGATGAAGCCCGCCGTCGCGCGCGCCGCCGTCGCGGCCGGGGCGACGATGTGGAACGACGTGACGGCGCTGAGCCATGCGCCCGACAGTGCGGCGGTCGCAGCCGAGCTGGGGTGCGCCGTGGTGCTGATGCACATGAAGGGCGAACCCCGGACGATGCAGGCGGACCCGCGCTATGATGACGTGGTGGGTGAAGTGCGCGACTATCTGCACGAGCGGGCCGCGGCGGCGATGGCGGCGGGCGTGGCGCGCGAGCGGATCTGGCTGGATCCCGGCATCGGTTTCGGCAAGACGCTGGCGCATAACATGGCGCTGACGGCGCGGTTGGACGCGCTGGTCGATCTGGGCTTTCCGGTGCTGTACGCCGCCAGTCGCAAGCGCACGATCCAGGCCATCGATGCGACGGCGGTCGCGGCGACGGACCGGCTGGGCGGGTCGCTGGCCTTGGCGCTGGAAGGCGCGCGGCGCGGGGCGCGGATGGTGCGGGTCCACGACGTGCGCGAGACGGTGCAGGCGCTGAAGGTCCAGGCGGCGGTGACGGCGGCGGATTGAAGGCCCGCGACGGACGGTCGCAGCCGGTGTAGAGGGCAGGTCTGCAACAGCCCTGATCCGCCCATGCCCCTGACCGCCTACATCGCCCCCATCGTCATGTTGTGCCTGTCGAACGTCTTCATGACCTTCGCCTGGTACGGCCATCTGAAGTTCGATCACAAGCCGCTGTGGCTGCTGGTCATGGCCAGCTGGGGCATCGCCTTCTTCGAATACTGGCTGGCGGTGCCGGCCAACCGCATCGGCATCCAGGTCTATTCGCCGGCCGAACTGAAGACGATGCAGGAGGTGATCACCTTGTTGGTCTTCGCCGGCTTTTCGGTCCTGTATCTGGGGGAGAAGCTGACGGTAAACCATCTGGTCGGCTTCGCCTTCATCGCGCTTGGGGCCTTCTTCATCTTCAAGGGGCCGCTGGGCGGCTGATCGCGGCTTGCTCCGGACCGCGGCCTGTTCCATCTGGTCGCCATGTCCTGGGTGATGTCGATCAATCCGTGGGCGACGCTGGTCGTCGCCGGTCTGCTGGAGGTCCTGTGGGCCTCGGGCCTCAAGAATGTGGGCGTCAGCCGGCCGTTGACCTCGCTGGGGGTTCTGATCACGCTGGCGGGCAGCATGATCCTGTTGTGGGTCGCCACGCAGAAGCTGCCGATCGGCACGGCCTATGCGGTGTGGACCGGCATCGGGGCGGTGGGCGCGGCCGTGGTGGGCATCCTGGTCTATGGCGAGCCGGCGACGGCGATCAGGGCCGTGTGCATCCTGCTGATCGTGGCGGGCATTGTCGGACTAAAACTGTTTTCGGGAGCGGCGGCATGAGCGCGCTTCATCAAGGTCGGGTGCTCATTCTGGCCGGGTCGGACAGCGGCGGGGGCGCGGGCATCCAGGCCGACATCAAGGCCGTGACGATGATGGGCGGGTTCGCCGCCACCGCCATCACGGCCATCACGGTGCAGAACACCCTGGGGGTTCACGGGGTCTATCCGTTGCCGCTGGACCTGATCGCGGCCCAGGCGCGGGCCGTGCTGGAGGACATCGGGACCGATGCGGTCAAGACCGGCATGCTGGGCTCGGTCGAGGTGGTCGAGACGGTCGCGGCCCTGCTGGACGAGGCGGACGCCCCGGCGGTCGTCGATCCGGTCATGGTGGCCAAGGGCGGTCATCCCCTGTTGCCGGATGCGGCGGTCGAAGCGGTGAAGCGCCTGATGATCCCGCGCGCGGCCCTGCTGACGCCCAATGCGCCCGAGGCCGAGGCCCTGACGGGCCTTGCGGTCCACGATCTGGACGGCCAGAGGCGGGCGGGCGAGGCCCTGCTGGTCATGGGGGCGCGGGCGGTGCTGATGAAGGGCGGTCACGTGTCGGGGCCGACGGTGATCGACTTGCTGATGACCGCAGACGGCGAGACGGTGCTGGAGGCTGAACGGGTCGACACCCGCCACACCCACGGCACCGGCTGCACCCTGGCCAGCGCCTGTGCAGCCGGGCTGGCGATGGGGCGGCCGCTGGAGGTCGCGGTGGCCGAAGCCTGGGCCTATGTCGGCGAGGCGATCCGCCGGGCGCCAGGCCTGGGCGGCGGACACGGGCCGCTGGACCACGGCTGGCCGGTGCGGGGATGAGCGAGCTGGAGGCGGAACTGACCGCCATCGTGCGCGCCGACGCTGGCCTGATGCACGTCCTGACGACCGTCCGGGCGCTGGACCTGCCCGACTGGCGGCTGGTGTCGGGAGCGGTCTATCAGGCCGTGTGGAACGCCAGGACGGGCCGGCCGGCGGGCTATGGGGTCAAGGACTACGACCTGGCCTATTTCGACGCGTCGGACCTGTCCTACGAGGCCGAGGACGTTGTGATCAAACGCGTCGCCGCCGCCTTCGACGAACCGTTCCGCAGCCAGGTCGAGGTCCGCAACCAGGCGCGGGTGCATCTGTGGTTCCAAAACCGGTTCGGCGAACCCTATGCGCCGTTGCATTCGACGGATGAGGCGCTGGGGCGGTTCGTGGCGCCGACCTTTGCGGTCGGGGTGCGGCTGGAGGCGGACGACAGCCTCAGCGTCGCCGCGCCGTTCGGGCTGGATGACGTGTTCGCGATGACGATCCGGCCCAACCCGAACCGGCCGGTGGCCAAGGGCTGGGCCAAGGCCGTCGACAGCGCGCGGGCGCGCTGGCCCGAGCTGACGGTCATCGAACCCTAGAAGGGCCCGTGCTTGCCGTTCGAGGAGAACTCTGGCGGGGCGGCCTTGTGGACATATTGTTCGGCGACCAGCCAGGCCTTGAAGGGGCGCAGGCAGCCCAGGCACAGGGCGACCAGGATCGGCAGGGTCACGACCAGATGCACCCATATCGGCGGGTGGACGGTGAAGTCGAACACCATCAGCAGGATCATCCCCACCACCCCGACGGCCGTCATGACGAAGAAGGCCGGGCCGTCCGCCGGATCGGCGAAGGCGTAGCTGAGCCCGCACTGAGGACATTCCGTCTGTAGCGTCAGGTAGCCTTTGAACAGCGGACCCTTGCCGCAGCGGGGGCAGCGACAGGCCAGGCCGGTCTTCAGGGTGCTGAGGCGAGGATAATCGGTCATGGGACGACTATGGGCGCTTAATACGGCGCTGTCGCGTGGACCGGTTGTCCTAACGCCATCCATCATCACGGTGAACGGCGGTTAACCGCGATTAAAGGCCTTGTGCGGCATGGGTCGGGAGATATGTCCGGGGCCTCGCCGACAAAGCGCATCCTGAAGACGACCGTGGCCGCCGCCACGGCCGGCGCCGTCGTGTTCGCGCCGATGGCGCCGCTGGCCCAGGAAGTCGGGCGGTCGCGCGATCCGCTGTCCATCAATATCGGCGCCAACGCCGAGTTCACGCGGGTCGAGTTCGGCGGCGTCATCGGGGTGCGCTCGCGCATCAGCCGCGAGGGCGACAAGGTTGTCGTTCGGCTGGGGACCACCGCCGCGCCCGACGTCTCGCGATTGAAGGTCGATCCGCCGGCCGGGGTGAAGTCGGTCGAGACGCGGCCGAGCCGGGGCGCGGGCGGCACGGACCTGATCCTGACGCTGGAACAGGGTGCGGATGCGCGCTCGGGCGTGGCGGACGGGGCGGTGTGGCTGAACCTCTATGCGCCCGGCAAGGCGCCGGAGGGCGGGGACGCCGCCGCGCCGCAGACGACCAAGGCCGTGGTGCCGGTGCGGGCCGAGACGGCCGGCGGCAAGACCGTCCTGACCTTCGACTGGGGCGCGCCGGTGGGGGCGGCCGTCTTCCGCCGTGGCGATGCAGTATGGGTCGTGTTCGACACCGCCGCCCGCATGGATATGAGCGGCGCCAAGGCGCTGGGATCGGCCAAGAACGCCCAGTGGGCGGCCGGGCCGGGCTATACGGCCCTGAGGATCGCCGAACCCGAAGGGCTGGGCGTCTCGGCGCAGGGGCAGGGCGGGACCTGGACCGTGACCCTGGGCGGCTCAGACGGTGCGGCGGGCGGAGTCGAGGTCGGCCGGTCCGACGACGGCGCGCCGGTGCTGGTGGCGCAGATGGCCGGGGCGACCAAGGCGGTCTGGCTGACCGATCCGCTGGTTGGGGACCGGTTCGCGGCGGTGACGGCCCTGGCGCCCGGCAAGGGTTACGCCGGCGGACGGCGCACGGTCGATCTGAGCCTGATCCCGACGGCGCAGGGTCTGGCCGTGGAGACGGCGGCTGACGACCTGAAGATCGAGGCGGCGGGCGATCTGGTGACGCTGAGCCGGCCCAAGGGGCTGGCCTTGTCGTCGCCGGCGGCCGGGCTGGAGACGGGCGACCACAATGCGGATGCGCCCAAGCGGGCGGCCTATCCGGCGCTGATCGACGAAACCTGGGCCGCGACAGGCGAGGCGGGGTTCTCGGACCGCTATCGCCGCCTGCAAGACGCGGCCGGGCTGGAGACGATCGCGGCGGCGGACAATCCGCGCGCGCCGATCGAGGCGCGGATGGCGCTGGCGCGGTTCCTGGTCGGGTCGGGCCTGAACTATGAGGCCATCGGGGTGCTGAACGCCCTGATCGCCAAGGCGCCCAACCTGCAAGGCGAGCCCGAAGTCCGGGGCCTGCGCGGCGTGGCGCGGGTCGGCGTCGGGCGTCTGGAGGAGGCCCAGGTCGATTTCGCGGGCGCGGCCCTGGCCAACGATCCGGCGACCAAGGTCTGGCTGGGCTATATCGCTTCGGAGATGGGCGACTGGGAGGGGGCGCGTCGCAACTTCGCCGCCGGCGCCCCGGCCATCGACAGCTTCCCCAAGGAATGGCGCGCGCGGTTCGGCGCGGCCCATGCCATGGCCGCGATCCAGTTGAATGATCTCGCCGCCGCCCAGCAACTGTTGGCCTATGTGTTCAGCCAGGATGCGCCGGCGGTCGATCAACTGACCGCGCGGCTGGTGCAGGCGCGGATGTTCGAGCTGAACGGCGACAAGAACCGGGCGCTGGCGGTCTACAAGGCCGTGGCGCGCGCGCCGCTGGACGGGATCGCGACGCCGGCGAAACTGGGCGCCATCAGCCTGGAGCTGGACAAGGGCGCGATCACGCCGGATCAGGCGACGGCCCAGCTGGAACAACTGAAATGGCGCTGGCGCGGGGACGCGACCGAGATGGCGGTCGTGCGCAAACTGTCGGGCATCTATCTGCAGCAGGGGCGATACCCCGAGGCGCTGGACGCCCTGCGCGGCGCGGGCAAGCGGATGGCGGGCGTGCCGGGCGCAGCCGAGGTGCAGGCGGATCAGGCCAACGCCTTCCGCGCCCTTTTCCTGGACGGGGCGGCGGACGGTTTGCAGCCGGTGCAGGCGCTGGCGCTGTTCTATGACTTCCGCGAGTTGACCCCGATCGGGGCGGACGGCGACGAGATGGTGCGGCGTCTGTCGCGCCGGCTGATCGACGTGGATCTGCTGGATCAGGCCGCCGAGCTCCTGAAGCACCAGGTGGATGAGCGTCTGGACGGGGTGGCCAAGGCCCAGGTCGCAACCAATCTGGCCACCGTCTATCTGATGGACCGTCAGCCGGAGAAGGCGTTGCAGGCCATCTGGGGCTCGCGCACCACCCTGCTGCCCAATGCGATGAACAGCGAGCGTCGGGCGCTGGAGGCGCGCGCCCTGATGGATCTGGGCCGGTTCGACCATGCGCTCGAGGTGCTGGACCGGGATCAGTCGAACCCCGCGCGCGAGGTGCGGGCCGACATCTTCTGGAAGCAGCAGAAGTGGGGCGAGGCGGCGCCGATCTATGAGGCGCGGCTGGGCGATCGCTACAAGACCGCGACCACGCCGCTGACGCCGGCCGAGGAAAGCTGGCTGATCCGGGCGGGCGTCGGCTATTCGCTGGCGGGCGATCGGGCCGCGTTGCAGCGGCTGAGCGGGCGCTTTGGGCCGATGGTTCCCGGCGCGCGTTCGGCGGCGGCGCTGCGGGTCGCGCTGGACGACAATCTGTCGGGCGTGGCGGGGACGGGCGACTTCGCCAATCTGTCCAGCCAGGCCGACACCTTCGTCGGCTGGGTCAACAGCGCCAAACAGGCGTTCAGAAAAGAAGCTGACGCCAAGAGCGCCGCCTGAAATTGAAGCGGGCGGAGATCGCATCGCGACCCCCGCCCGTCGAGCATTGCCGGTCCTGCATCGCAGGACCGAAAAGGCTTAGCCGTTGACAGCGTCCTTCAGCGGCTTGGAGACGCGGAAGCGCACGGCCTTGGAGGCGGCGATCTTGATGGTCGCGCCGGTAGCCGGGTTGCGGCCTTCGCGCTCGGCGCGGTCGGCGGTGTCGAAGACGCCCAGGTTCGAGATGCGGATGTCGCCGCCCGACTTCAGGGTCGAGTGGATGTTTTCGACGATCGCGGTCAGCACCTTGCCGGCGTCGGCCTGCGAAACACCAGCGTCTTTGGCGACGGCGGCGATCAGTTCGGCTTGAGTGGTCATAAGAAGCGTTTCCAGTGTTAGTCGCCCGATTCCGAGCGAGGACCGGGGGATCAACACGGATTTCCATACGCTTTGCAAGCGCCGATGACGCTTAAAGCCATATGGGGCGGGGGATTATCCGGTACCGGACGCCCGCTGGAAGCTCTCGACCAGGCTTCCGGCGACCAGTCGCCAGCCGTCCACCAGCACGAAGAAGATCAACTTGAAGGGGAGGGAAACCACCACCGGAGGGAGCATCATCATGCCCATGGACATCAGCACGCTGGCCACCACCAGATCGATCACAAGGAACGGAACGAAAAGGAGAAATCCGATTTCGAACGCCTTCTTCAGCTCGCTGATCATGAAGGCCGGGGTGACCACGCGCAGGGGCAGGTCCTGGACGTTCTGGGGCGGGTCGATCTTCGACAGCCGGGTGAACAGGGCGAGGTCCCCACGGTCCACCTGGGCCAGCATGAAGGTTTTTACGGGTTCGGACGCCTGATCGAAGGCCTGAGGCAGTTCGATCTGCTGATCCATCAGCGGACGAATGCCCGAATCATAGGCGTCCTGCCAGGTCGGGGCCATGACGATGGCGCTCAGGAACAGCGACAGAGACACCAAGACGGCGTTTGGCGGCGACTGTTGCAGGCCCAGCGCCGTGCGCAGCAGCGACAGGACCACGATGATCCGCACGAAGCTGGTGGTCATGATGACGATGGACGGCGCCAAGGACAGGACGGTCATCAGACCGACCAACTGGACCACGCGCTGGGTCAGGCCAGCGCCGGTGCCCAGATCGATGTTGAGGGCCGAGCCGCTTTGCGCCGCCTGCTGAGCCAGGGCCGCGACAGGCCAGGCCAGGCAGACAAGAGTGGTGAACAGCGACAGCAGGGCCGCGCGTTTCAGCTCGGCGCCGGTCGGCTTGACGAAGACGGCGGGCTTCACTGGCCGCCTCCCATTTTGCCGATAGTGGGCTGACGCGGTTCGATCAGTTCGCGGCCTTCGCCCAGCAGGATCAGCCGCTCCTCGTCGTCGACGCGGACCAGAACGAGGCGACGGGCGGGGTCCAGCACCAGGGTCTCGACGACCTGAAGCCGGCGCTCGCCGCGCTCCGCGTTCAGCCGGGCCAGGATTTGCGGGGCATAGCGGCGCGCAGCCCAGGCCGCGATCCCGATCAGGCCG
This sequence comes from Brevundimonas sp. SPF441, assembly GCF_009661015.1. Taxonomy (NCBI): domain Bacteria; kingdom Pseudomonadati; phylum Pseudomonadota; class Alphaproteobacteria; order Caulobacterales; family Caulobacteraceae; genus Brevundimonas; species Brevundimonas sp. SPF441. Next base: position 18,915 of record NZ_WJWX01000006.1, read on the forward strand.
AGGGTGAAGGCCAGGCCGAAGACCGCCCGGGCGAGATCGAGGAAATTCATGACGCTGCAAAGGCCCCGCGCAGTCGCGCTTAGACCCTGAATGTTAACCAGCACGGTTAACGAGCCGTTGAGATAACCCCCTATTAACCATCCAGGCGGCATTTTCTGCCCATCGCGCGCATTCGCGTCGCACGGGAGACCGCCATGGGCGTCGCCGACATACCGCTGCTGGGGCAGATCAAGGGCCGACTAGGCTGGCTGGACGCCCGCCAGCGGGTCATCGCCGAGAACGTCGCCAACGCCGATACGCCGGGCTTCGTTGGGCGCGACCTGAAACAGCCGACCGACTTCGCCGCCGCCATGCGCTCGGGCGGGGGTCTGCAGATGGTGCGCACCAATGCGGCCCATATCGCGCCGGCCGGTTCGCCGGTGCGGTTCGCTCCGACCAAGGCGCCCGATTCGGAGACCACGCTGGACGGCAATTCGGTGGTGGTCGAAGAGCAGATGCTGAAAATGGCCGAGAGCCGCATGGCCTATGACGCCGCCATCGGCTTCTACCAGAAATCCATGTCGATGATCCGCATGGCCGCCAAGCGGCCGGGCGCCTGAGCTGATGGCCGAGAAGGACTGACCCATGCCTGATCCCATCCCCCCTTCGAACAGCGCCATGGCGGTGGCGGCCTCGGCCCTGAAGGCGCAGCAGTCGCGCATGCGCGTGATCGCCGAGAACATCGCCAACGCCCAGTCGACGGCGCGCACGCCGGGCGGCGAGCCCTATCGCCGCCAGATCCCGGTCTTCCAGGCGCGCGAGGTCGATGGGGCGACCGGCGTCACCCTGGCCGAGGTTCGGCCCGACCAGGGCGACTTCAAGATGGACTATGACCCGTCGCACCCGGCCGCGAACGCGCAGGGCTATGTGATGCGGCCCAATGTCGACACCCTGGTCGAGGCGATGGACATGCGCGAGGCGCAGCGCGCCTATGAGGCCAATCTGAACGTCATCGAGACGGCGCGGTCGATGGACAGCCGCACCCTCGACATCATCAAACGCTGAGGGCTAGGCCATGAACCCGATGATGGCCGCCAAGGCCTATGCCGCCGTTCAGGGCGGCGCCATGCCGACAGCAGCCCAGGCGCCCGGCGTCGGGGACGGCGGCTTCGCCGACCTGGTCAAGAACGCCATGACCGACATGACCCAGCAGTCGCGCGCGGCCGAAACCCAGATGACCCGCTCGGTCCAGGGCCAGGGCAATCTGATCGACGTGGTCACGGCGCTGAGCTCGGCCGAGGCGTCGCTGGAAACGGTGATCTCGGTCCGCGATCAGGTGATTTCCGCCTATAAGGAAATCATGGCGATGCCGATCTGACGGCAGGTCAGAAGTAGCGTTCGCCGATCCGCAAAGTGTCGCCGGGCGAAACACGCGCATCGGCGGTCAGCGGCTGGGCTTCTTCGACCGGTGATCCGGCGCGACGCACGAAGACGCGGCGCGTGTTGGCGCGATAGGTGAAGCCTTGGGCCGTCGCCACGGCGTTCAGCACCGTCAGTTCCGGCAGATAGGGGTATTCACCCGGCCGATTGACCTCGCCCAGGATGTAGATCGGCCGATAGGTCAGGACCTTGGCGGTGACGCGCGGCTGGTTCAGATAGCCCTGGCTCAAGGCTTGAGCGACGGCGTCCTGAAGCTGGGCGCCCGTCAAGCCGGCAGCCTGAACCTCGCCGATCAGCGGCAGGGCGATCCGGCCGTTGGCGTCGATGACGAACTCGCCGCCCAGCGCCGCCTCGCCGAAGACGTCGATGCGCACCTTGTCGGCGGAGGCGAGCCGATAGTCCGATACGCTCTGAGGCGCATAGGCCGTCAGCCCCAGCGACAGGATCGCGACCAGCAGGCCGATGCCTCTTTTTGCCCCCACCGTCATCGCCCCCGATCGTTCCGGGTGTGAAGGCTAAACGTGTCGGTTGTTCCGGTCTAGGGGCTGTCCGACAGGATACGGGCGGCGAGATCGCGGGCCTGGCCGCGCAGGTCGGGCACGGCCGTCATCTCCCAGAAGGCGCCGCGCGTCAGGGGGCCGATGGCGTGAAGACCGCGCGCGGGTGCGCCAGCGCCGTCCAGCAGACCGCCCTCGTCATCGACCTGCAGGCCCAGGCCCAAGGGGTCGGGGCGACCATAACCCTTGTCGAGGATGTCGCGGATCATCGGTTCGGTGCTTTTTGAGATCACGCCCAGGGGCCCGGTGCAGTTCACGACCAGGTCGAACCGCTCCTTGATGGCGCGCTTCTTTCCGCGTGGACGCCACGAGACCTCGATGACGTCGGTGGCCTTCAGCTCGGTCAGCTTGCCGGCCAGGATCGTCAGTTCGCCGCCGGCCAGCATGGAATGGATGTCGCGGGCCGGACCGGGCGACAGGCGGTGGCGATGCACGTCCCACAGGGGGCGCAGATGGCGGAGAAAGCGGCTGCGCTCCACCCGCGACCAGCCGCGCCAGATGTCGCGCGCGGAATGGCGCAGGCGGTCGAACACGGCGCGCCAGTCGGCCTCGGCTGTCGCGGCGCGGATCTGGCGCAGGATTTCGGCCGGGCTGCCCGAAAACGCGCCGACATAGGGCGTCGGCGGAACGGTCGCGTGGGCTCGGGGCAGAAGGCCGTGACGCGACAGGGCGGTCAGGCGGCGTCCGGGCCGGCGCAGGGTGATGGCCGCATCCACCATCGTCAGGCCCGAACCGATCAGCAGGACGTTGCGGGCGTCGCGCGCCGTCTGAGGATCGAACCGCCAGGGGTTTTCGACATAGGCAGGGGAGGCGCGCACCGCGTTCTCGACGCCAGGGGGCGAGGCAGGCTCCAGATTGCCCAGCGCCAGCACGACCTGATCGGCCGCGACCTCTCCGTCGCTGGTCACGATACGCCAGCCGTCGTCCTGGCGATCGATGGACTGAGCCTCGGCGCCGATCAGGTTCAGGCGGTCGGGGGCGTCGTCCAGCGCCTCGTCCAGCAGGGCTTGAAGATAGTCGCCGTAGACGCCGCGGGTGATGAAGCCGTCCTGGGCGCGCCACGACGGCTGTTCGGCCAACCAGTCGGCGAGGTGACTGGGCTGATCGGGAAAGGCGCTCATATTGTCCAGGCGGACGTTCAGCAGATGGCCGGGGTTTCCGGTGTCATAGGCGGTGCCGGGACCGAAAACGCCGCGCCGTTCGATCAGGGTGACGCGCACATCGCGCGAGGCCTTCAGCAGGTTGACGGCGGTCAGCAGGCCGCTGAAACCCGCGCCGACGATGGCGACATGCGGTCCATTCTGCTGCGGCACGCGCACCCCCGTTTTCCGTTTCCGTCGCTGTCGATAACACGCGCCGGTCCAGAGGGATCATGGCGATAAATATCTATCTGACCAGTAGGAATAACGTGATCAGCGGTTGCGACCCCTGGCCTGGCGGATGTCGCGCAGGGCCAGCGGAAGGAGCGTCCAGGGCTCGACGCAGTAGCGGACGAACAGCCGTTTCGGGTCGTGCAGCAGGCGATAGGCCCATTCGACGCCCGCGCGTCCCATCCAGCGCGGGGCCGCGCTCTGGACGCCCGCCTCATAGTCGAAGGCGGCGCCGACCGACAGGATGACGCAGTCGGGCAGGCGCTCGAAGTTTTCGGCGATCCACAGCTCTTGGCGCGGCATTCCCATGCCGACGAACAGGATGTGGGGCTGAAAGCCCGTGATCCGATCCAGGACGGCGGCGTTCTCGGACGAACCGGGCCGGGCGTCGAAAAAGCCGTGGTGGATGGCGATGTCGACGTCGGGATAGCGGAGCTTCAGCCGGCGAGCCGCCTCGTCGCCGACGCAGGGCGCGCCGCCGACGGACAGGACGCGCCAGCCCTCGCGGTTCGCCACGCTCCAGAAATGGTCGCGCCAATCCAGATAGGTGCAGCGATGAAAGCCCCGGCTGTGCAGGCCCAGGACGCGCGAAAAGGCCAGAAGCGGCGTCGAATCGACCTCGATCAGATCGGCCCTATCGTAGAAGGCGCCGAGTTCAGGCCGCTTCTGCATCAGATACAGGCTGTGCAGATTGTGATTGGCGATCAGGCTCTTTGCCCCGTGTCGCACCGCCTGCTGAATATGGTGCAGCACCTCTTCGGGCTTCACCAGATCCATCGATTGACCCAGGATCGTCACTCGCTCGCGGGCGCGGCGGTTCTGGCGGAACGGCGCGCGCGGCCGGGCGCGGCGCTCCGTGGCGAAGCGCTCTGGCGCAGAGGGGCTAAGAGACGGGTCCGCCATCAGGCGCTTGTAGGCGACCTCGCCTCAAGACGGGGTTAGAAAACAGGCTTAGCGCTTATTAAGTCGCCGCCGAACGCGGATCGAAAACGACGTGCGGCCAGGCTTGCCCCGTCGCCTGAGCAAGAAATCTCGCAAAGGCGAAAAATCCTTGTTGACCCCGCCCGGAGCCTCCCTTAGAGGTCCGCGCCTTCCCGATGGAAACGCCGCAAGGCGCTGCCGACGGGGCCCAGATGGCGGAATTGGTAGACGCGCTGGCTTCAGGTGCCAGTGGCTTAACGGCCGTGGAGGTTCGAGTCCTCTTCTGGGCACCATCTTTCAGAAAGCGTCGCACCGAACGGTGCGGCGCTTTCTTTGTTTTGGCCTATCGCCCCCGCGCGCGCCGCTCCGCTGCTTGAGGCCCGTTCGTGGTTGAGCTTGCCCGTTTCGCGCGCCGCGTTCGCCGTGTAAGAGCCTGAGCATGACCGTTTACCTGCATGAGGGCGACCTGCCCGACGATCTGGACCTGGGGTCCGAGGTCGCCATCGATTCCGAGACGATGGGCCTGCGTTTTCGCCGCGATCCGCTGTGTGTGGTGCAACTGTCGTCGGGCGATGGAAACGCCCATGTCGTGCGGCTGAACCGGCCGGCCTATGACTGTCCGAACCTGAAGCGGGTGCTGACCGATCCGGCGGTGACCAAGATCTTCCACTTCGGCCGGTTCGACATCGGCATGTTCCTGCTGCACCTCGGCGTCGAGACGCGGCCGGTCTATTGCACCAAGATCGCCTCCAAGCTGGCGCGCACCTATACCGACCGGCACGGGCTGAAGGACGTGGTGCGCGAGACGGTGGGCGTGGACCTGTCCAAGGCGCAGCAGTCCTCGGACTGGGGCGCCGAGACGCTGAGCCAGGCGCAACTGGACTATGCGGCGTCGGACGTCCTGTATCTGCATGCGGCCAAGGCCAAGCTGGATATGATGCTGGCGCGCGAAGGGCGAACCGAATTGGCCGCTGAATGTTTCGACTTCCTGCCGACGCGGTCGGCGCTCGACCTGGCCGGCTGGGACGAGACCGACATCTTCGCCCACAGCTGAGGCGCGCTTGACCGAACACGGCGAACAGTCCCGCATCGAGGCCGACGAGGCCAGGGTCGCCCTGGCCGGCGCCCGCTGGCGTGCGCGCTCGCGGCGGGTGAAGCTTTATCGCCGCGTCCTGCCGATCGTCATCCTGGTGCTGGCGGGCGGCGCCCTGACCTGGACCGTGTTCCGCACCGTCATGTCGGGCGTTGAGCGCAAGGCCAGCCAGAGCCAGGAAGTTCGCCTGGATGCGCCCCTGTTCCACGGTCAGGACGCGCAGGGCCGCGCCTTCACCGTCGGCGCCCAGGGAGCCGTGCGCGATGCCAATACCGGCAAGTTCAAACTGATCGGCCCGGCGCTGAAGCTGAACCTGGGCGGGCGCAAGGTCACCGAACTGACCGCCGACGGCGGCATCTATGACGAGCAGGCGAAGACGGTGACGATCGGTCCGAACGTTCGCATTTCGGACGGCGGCACGGGCTTTGTCCTGACCACGCCCGAGGCGGTGGTCGACACCTCGACCGGAAACGTCACCGGTTCAAAGGGCGTTCAGGGTTCCGGCCCTATTGGAACCATCAACGCATCGTCCTATGCGATCTACGATCAGGGACAGCGCGTCGTGTTCGACGGCGCAGGCGACAACAAGGTGAAGGGCGTTCTGACGCCCAAGGGGTCAGGCGGATGATCGTGACGAAGATTTCGAAGGCGCTGGCTGTCGTCGCGGCGGCGGCCGTCGTGGGCATGCCGGCCCTGGTGGACGCGCAGGCTCAGGCGACCAATCAGCCCGTCGCCTATGGCGCAGACTCGGTCGAATACGCCCCCAACCGCATCATCCTGCGCGGCCGGGCCGAGGCGACGCAGGGCGGCAACCGCTTTCGCGCCGACACCCTGACCCTGGTCAGCGGCGAGGGCGGCGATCTGCAACGCGCCGAGGCCAGCGGCACCGTCTATTTCGTGACGCCCGACCAGTCGATGCGCGGCGACCGCGCCGTCTACAACCTGGGCAACGGCGAGATCGTGGTGACGGGCAACGTCATCCTGACCCAGGGCAAGAACGTCCTGACCGGCTCGCGCCTGGTCTACAACATCAACACCGAGACCGCCCGCATGGACGGCGCGCCGCGCGGCGCCGCCGGAAGCCGCGTGCAGGGCGTCTTCTATCCCAACTCGAACTGAGGCCGTCTGGCCGTCACGGACCTGAGCATTTGGCGCGCAAGGAACTGTCAGCCCTGAACCTGGACGAGCGGCCGCAGCCGGCCGCCGTGGCGCCCGCGCCTGCGGAAAAGGGCCTGCGGGTGATGAACCTGGCGCGGTCGTTCGGCCAGCGTCAGGTCGTGCGCGACGTGTCCCTGACGGTCCAGCGCGGCGAGGTCGCGGGCCTGCTTGGCCCGAACGGCGCGGGCAAGACCACCTGCTTCTACATGATCACCGGCCTGATCCCGCCGGATTCGGGCGCGATCTGGCTGGACGGCGAGAACATCACCGGCCAGCCGATGTATCAGCGCAGCCGCATGGGCCTGGGTTATCTGGCGCAGGAAGCCTCGATCTTTCGCGGCATGACGGTCGAGCAGAACGTCAAGGCGGTGGTCGAGCTGAACTATCCGCGCGACCAGATCCGCGCCGAGACCGACCGGCTGCTGAACGAACTGCACATCGACCATCTGCGCCATGCGCGGGCCACGGCGCTGTCGGGCGGCGAGCGTCGGCGAGTGGAGATCGCGCGGGCGCTGGCCGGACGGCCGTCCTTCATGCTGCTGGACGAACCCTTCGCCGGCATCGACCCCCTGGCCATCGCCGACATCCGCACCGTGATCCGCTATCTGGCCAGCCAGGGCATCGGCGTGCTGATCACCGACCACAATGTGCGTGAGACCCTGGACATCACCGACCGGGTGTCGATCATCTCGAACGGCGCGGTGCTGTTCGAAGGCACGTCCGACGAGGCGATCCACGACGCCGAAGTGCGCCGGGTGTATCTGGGCGAAAACTACATCTGACGATTAGCGGTGGAGGGGCTCAGTGAGTCCCACCGGCGCTTTCAAGACGGTGAAGAGCCGCTCCGTCACGGCGCGAAAAGCGCCGCGTCACCTCCCCATCGTTGCGCGAACAGGAGGAGACAAAAAGCGCGTTCGTCTCGCGTTAACCGGTTCGGCGACATTCTGTCCCAGCAAGTTCCGGGCCACTCGGCGGCCGGGCGGGAAGATTTCGAACGTGATCGGGCAAAGGTTAGAGGTCAGGCAGGGGCAGGGGCTGGTCATCACGCCCCAGCTGCAGCAGGCGATCAAGCTGCTGCAACTGTCGAACCTCGAGCTGGAGGACTTCGTCGAGGCCGAGCTGGAACGCAATCCGCTGCTGCAACGCGAGGAGCCGGAGGGCGACGCGCCCGAGCCGGTCGAGCGCGTCGAGGCGACGGTGGACGGTGAAATGTCGTTCGGCGACGGGGTCGGCCATGAGGCCGTGTCCGGCATGGATGCGGGTTCGGACGATGTCTATGGCGACGCCGCGCCGGGCGAGCGGACCAGCGACCGGATGACTGACGAAGCCCAGCCGGGCCTGTCGGACTGGTCCAGCGCCGGCAAGGGCGGCCAGATGTTCGAGGGCGAGGGCGAGCGGCCCGATGCGCACGAGCTGACCCTCTGGGAACATCTTCAGGCCCAGGCGTCGAGCGCGGGCCTGACGCCGGCCGACCACGGCATCGCCCTGACCCTGATCGATGCGACCGACGAGGGCGGGTATCTGCGGGGGGAATTGACCGAATTCGCCGACAGGCTGGGCGTGCCGCTGGAGCGGATCGAGGCGGTGCTGAGCGTTTGTCACGGCTTCGAGCCGACCGGGATCATGGCGCGGTCGGTGCCGGAATGCCTGAAGCTGCAACTGATCGAGCGCAATCGGTTCGACCCGGCGATGGCGGCGCTGCTGGACAACCTGGACCTGCTGGCCAAGCGTGATCTGGCGGGCCTGCGCCGCGTCTGCGAGGTCGATGGCGAGGATCTGACCGACATGATCGCCGAACTGCGGGCGCTGACGCCGCGTCCGGGCGCAGGCTTCGGCGGCGAGCCGGCCCAGACTGTCGTGCCCGATGTGCATGTGAGGCCGGACCCCGCCGGCGGCTGGCGGGTCGAGCTGAACGCCGACACCCTGCCGCGTCTGTTGGTCGACAAGCGCTATCACGGCCTGGTTCAGGCCGGCGCGCGATCGGATACCGAAAAGACCTTCGTCGCCGACTGCGCCGCCCAGGCCAACTGGCTGGTCAAGTCGCTGGATCAGCGGGCCAAGACCATTCTGAAGGTCTCATCCGAGATCGTGCGCCAGCAGGACGCCTTCCTGGCCTTCGGCGTCGAGTTCCTGAGGCCGCTCAATCTGAAGACGGTCGCAGACGCCATCGGCATGCATGAATCGACCGTCAGCCGCGTCACCTCGAACAAATATATCGCCACGCCGCGGGGCGTGTTCGAGCTGAAATTCTTCTTCACCGCCGCCATCCAGTCGGTGGACGGCGCATCGACCCATTCGGCCGAAGCCGTCCGTCACAAGATCAAATCCATGATCGACGGCGAGGGGCTGGAGGGTGACGTTTTGTCCGACGACCGGATCGTCGAAATCCTGAAGGAAACGGGCATCGACATCGCCCGCCGCACCGTGGCCAAATATCGGGAAGCCTTGAGGATTCCGTCCTCGGTCGAGCGCCGCCGGATGATGAAGACCGGCTGACATCCACAGCCAAGCGTGACCACAAATCGGTGATCTGGATTGACACCAAATCGGGTCGGGCGCGTTCTATCGGCATGCAAGTCCAAGTCAGCGGCAAGCAAGTGGATGTCGGCGAAGCGTTAGGCTCGCGCATCTCCCAGGAACTCGAAGACGGGGTTGGAAAATACTTCGCCCGAGGCGGTGAAGACGCCGAGGTCGTGGTGTCCAAGGACGGCCACAACTTCAAGGTGGACTGTTGGGTCCGCCTCGCGTCGGGCCAGACCCTGGTGACGACCGGAATGGGCGGCGACGCCCACTCGGCCTTCACCGAGGCGCTGGATCGGCTCGAAAAGCGCGTTCGCCGCTACAAGCGCCGGCTTAAGGACCACCACATCGGACCTAAGGGTCTCTCGCCCGAGAAGACCGAAAACGCCGCCCGCGAAGTTGCACGCAGCATTGTGCTGCGTGATCCCGACAGCGTGGAAGACGATGTCTTCGGCGACACCGGCGAGAACGACGGCCCGCCGCCGGTGGGGATGGTCATCGCCGAGACCGAGCACGAAATCCGCACCATCACGGTCGGACGGGCTGTGCTGGAACTGGACATGACGGGCTATCCGGTCGTGCTGTTCCGCAACGCGGCCCACGGCGGTCTGGCGGTCGTCTATCGTCGCCCTGACGGCAATGTGGGATGGATCGATCCCGAACGGACGGCCAAGTCCAACGGTTCGGTGAACTAAGCCTCAGTTTGACTTCGGCGCGGTTGTCTCTAAACGGGCGGCCGCGCCGTTGTCTGCTGCGTGTATCGAGGTTGTGTAATGGACATCGGTGATCTGCTCGCGCCCAAGGGCGTGGTGCTGCGCAGCGGCGCGTCGTCCAAGCGACAGGCGCTTCACGCGCTGGCGGAGGCGGCGTCGCATGCGCTGGGCCTCGACGAAGCCCGTATTTTCGACGCCTTGATGGAACGCGAGACGCTGGGATCGACCGGGCTGGGGTCCGGGGTCGCGGTGCCGCACGCGCGTCTCACCGAGGTCGAGAAGGTGACGGCGGTGTTCGTGCGACTGGATACGCCTGTGGCCTATGATGCGGTGGACGACCGGCCGGTCGATCTGATCGTCGGCCTGTTCGCGCCGCCCAAGGCGGGCGCCGAGCATCTGAGGGCGTTGGCGGCGGTGTCGCGCGCGCTGCGGTCGCCCGAGTTGCGTGAGCAGCTGAGACAGGCGCGCACGACCGATGCCATCCGCGCCCTGTTCGTCAAGGACGCGACGGCCGCGACGGCGGCCTGATTACTTAGTGAACGGCGGCGCCTGCGCGCCGCCATCCCTAAAATCAGTGAACGGAAACCGGCTCCAGCTCGTGCGCCACGGCGGCGGCGAAAGCGGTGTCGCGATCGATCATGACCGCCAGACGTTCGCCGTCGGCGCTGTGAACGGCATAGAGCATCTGGCCGGGATTCAGATCCACGTCCTTGATCTCGACCGCCTCTTCAAGCAGGTCCGAAGCCTTGATCTCGCGCACATACACCAGGTCGGGGGCGCCCAGTCCGGCAAAGTCTTCCTTGGTCATCGTCATCGGCGTCATTAGGACCGCCTCCTTCATATTTGACAACGCCCGGATCGCCGGGCGGTTCGAATGGCTGTGGTTTTCAGCCGGCCGTGATCGGAATGCGCCGCACCTGGCGCTCGGCCTCGGGCCGGATCAGGTCGACGTGGAGCAGGCCGTGCTCCAGTCGGGCGCTCTCGACCTCCAGCCCGTCGGCCAGGACGAAGTTGCGAACGAAGCCACGCGCCGCGATGCCGCGGTGCAGAAAGGCCTGTTCACCCCTGCCGGCGTCGTCGCGTTTGCCGGCGATGGTCAGTTGGCGGCCGTCCAAAGTTATGGCCAGTTCGTCCGGCGCAAACCCGGCGACGGCCAGGCTGATGCGGACGCCCGCATCGCCGATCTGTTCGACATTGTAGGGCGGATAGCTTTCGGCCGCGGCCTTGGCGGCGCGGTCGATCAGGGCGCGGGTGTGGTCGAAGCCCAGCAGAAAGGGGCTGTCGAACAGGAGGGTGCGCGTCGTCGTCATCTGGGGTCCTTGCGTCAGCGACCGAGCGGTCGGTCTCCCGCAATCGGCAAGACCGTCCGTCACAGATGAAGATGGGGGCTGGCGAGGGCGGGATCAACCGGCAGCGCCTGTGGGGTCAGTGGATGGCCTCGCCGTGCTGGGTATAGTCCAGCCCCTCGACCTCTTCATCCTTGGTGACGCGCAGGCCCGTGGTGAACTTGCAGATCATCAGGACGACGAAGGTGCCGGCGGCGCTCCAAGCGATGACGCCGACCAGGCCGACGGCCTGTTTCCACACGGTCGCCCCCTCCGACAGGGCGTTGACGGTCGTGGTGGCGAAGACGCCGGTCAGCAGGGCGCCGACGATGCCGCCGACGCCGTGCACGCCAAACGCGTCCAGACTGTCGTCGTATTTCAGCGCGTGCTTCAGCCAGACCGCGCCCGCATAGCAGGCCGGACCGCCGATCAGGCCGATGAAGAAGGCGCCCTTGGGGTCGACGAAACCGGCGGCGGGGGTGATGGCGACCAGACCGCCGACAACGCCCGACAGCAGGCCCAGCAAGGTCGGACGTTTGCGATCGAACCATTCGATGGTCATCCAGCCCAGGGCGGCGCTGCCGGCGGCCAGGATGGTGTTGAAGGCGGCGGTCGCGGCCAGAGCATCCGCCGCGCCTGCTGACCCGGCGTTGAAGCCCAGCCACCCGACCAGCAGCAGGCCGGTGCCGATGGCGCTATAGACCAAGTTTGCGGGGGCCATGTTGTCGCGCCCGAAGCCGTGACGCGGCCCCAGCACCAGGGCGCAGACCAGACCGGCGATCCCGGCGTTGACGTGGACGACCGCGCCGCCCGCAAAGTCGAGCACGCCCAGTCCGCCCAGATAGCCGCCGCCCCAGACCTGATGACAGATCGGCGCATAGACGATCAGGTGCCACAGGCCAAAGAACAGCAGGCTGGCCGAGAACTTCATCCGCTCGGCGAAGGCGCCGGCGATCAGGGCCGGGGTGATGATGGCGAAGGTCATCTGGAAGGCGACGAACAGCAGTTCGGGCAGGCCGGGCAGCAGGCTGTGGGCCGTCCGGGCGGTGACGCCGTTCAGGAAGGCGGCCTGCACGCCGCCGATGAAGCCATTGATCGCCTCCGGTCCCTTGCCGAACGACAGGCTGTAGCCGACCAGGAACCACAGGACCGAGACGATGGCGAAGGCGGCCGTCGACTGGGCGACGACGCTGATGATGTTCTTCTTCCTGACCATGCCGCCGTAGAACAGGGCCAGGCCGGGCAGGGTCATCAGCAGCACCAGCGCCGTCGAGGTCAGGATCCAGGCGGTCGCCGCCGTATTGATGACCAGCGGCGACTGATGCGCCAGCAGCGCCGGGGCCGCCAGGGCCGGTGAGGCGAAGGCCGCCGCCCCGGCGACGAGCGTGACGGCGAGGGCGGCGGATCGGGTCATGGTGGCTTTCTAAGGCAGGCGGTTCGGTGTCAGGCGGAGGTCTTCAGGCGTTCCGTGCGGGCGACGATGTCGGTCAGGGGCACGATGCGGACGAAGCGTTTCAGGCTGTTGTCCCAATCCGCCAGCAGACGCCTCGCCAGGGGCGAGGCCGTCGCGGCTAGATGGGCCTCGATCAGGCCCTTCAGTCGATCTGTCGCCTGTGCGTCAATGTCGGTCACGCCCGCCAGGTCGCCGTTCAGGGCGCGCTCGGCATGGCCCGGATGGTCCAGCACGAACAGCTCGCCGCCGCTCATGCCCGCCGCCAGGTTCCAGCCGACCGAACCCAGGACGACCACGCGTCCGCCGGTCATATATTCGCAGCCGTGCGCGCCCAGGCCCTCGACCACGGCCTCGGCGCCGGAGTTTCTGACCGCAAACCGCTCGCCCGCCGCGCCGGCGACGAACAGTCGGCCGGAGGTCGCGCCATACAGGGTGGTGTTGCCGCAGATCAGCTGATCCTCGCGCCATTCGGGCGTGCGGATCGAGATTTCGGCGCCCGACAGCCCCTTGCCGACATAGTCGTTGGCCTCGCCCGTCAGGTGCAGTTCCAGACCCTTGGCCGCAAAGGCGCCGAAGCTCTGACCTGCGATGCCTTCCAGCCGCAGCTTCAGCCGGCCCGCCGGGCCTTGCGCGCCGAAGCGCCGCACGATGGCCGAGGACAGGGCCGCGCCGACCGTACGCTGGGTGTTGTTCAGCGGATAGGACAGCTCCAGCGTCTGGCCACGATCCAGGAAGCGGACGGCGTCCTTCAGCACGGCGGCGTCTAGGCTGTCGGCGATGGGCTTGCGGGTCGTTTTGTCGGCCCATTTGCCGGCCGCGCCCTCGTCCACCTGAACCAGCAGCGGGTTCAGATCTAGGTCGTCCAGGTGCGAGCCGCCGCGACGGACCTGACGCAGCAGATCGGTGCGTCCGATGATCTCGTCCATCGTGCGCGCGCCGATGGAGGCCAGGATCTCGCGCGTCTCTTCGGCGATGAAGGTGAACAGGTTCACCACCTTGTCAGGCGTGCCGGTGAACTTCTCGCGCAGCCGCTCGTCCTGGGAGCAGACGCCGACTGGGCAGGTGTTGGAATGGCACTGCCGCACCATCAGACAGCCCATGGCGATCAGGGCGGCGGTGCCGACGCCGTATTCCTCGGCGCCCAACATGGCGGCGATGACCACGTCGCGGCCGGTGCGGACGCCCCCGTCGGTTCTCAGCGTGACCGAGCCGCGCAGATTGTTCAGCGTCAGCACCTGGTGGGCCTCGGCCAGGCCGATCTCCCACGGCAGGCCGGCGTGCTTGATCGAGGTCTGGGGCGAGGCGCCGGTGCCGCCGTTGTGGCCGGCGATCAGGATGGCGTCGGCGTTGGCCTTGGCCACGCCCGAGGCGATGGCGCCGATGCCCGAGGCGGACACCAGTTTCACCGTCACCCGCGCATCGGGGTTGATGGCCTTCAGGTCGTAGATGAGCTGGGCCAAGTCCTCGATCGAATAGATGTCGTGGTGCGGGGGCGGCGAGATCAGGGTCGTGCCGGGCACGGCGTGGCGCATCCGGGCGATGAACTCGGTGACCTTGAAGCCAGGCAGCTGGCCGCCCTCGCCGGGCTTGGCGCCTTGGGCCACCTTGATCTCGATCTCGCGGCACTGGTTCAGATATTCGGCCGTGACGCCGAACCGGCCCGAGGCCACTTGCTTGACCGCCGAGTTGGCGTCGTCGCCGTTCGGACGCGGGTGATAGCGCTCCGGATCCTCGCCGCCCTCGCCCGAGACCGAGCGGGCGCCGATGCGGTTCATGGCGATGTTCAGCGTCTCGTGCGCCTCTGGCCCCAGGGCGCCCAGCGACATGGCCTGGGTCAGGAAGCGGCGGCGGATGTCCGACACGCTCTCGACCTGGTCCAGCGGAATGGGCGTGCCTTCGCGGAAGTCCAGGAGGTCGCGCAGGGACAGGTCGGCCTGGGCGCGGACGACTTCGGAGAACTGCTTGAAGCGGCGATAGTCGCCGCGGTTGCAGGCGTCCTGCAGCAGGTGGATGGTCTTGGCCTCGTGGGCGTGGGCCTCGCCGCCCGACCGGATCTTGAAGAAGCCGCCGATGGCGGGCGACGGCACGGCCTCGCCCCAGGCGATGCGGTGCCGCTTCATCGCCGCCTGCTCCAGACCGGCCAGGCCGATGCCGGAGATGCGCGACGGGGCGCCGGGGAAGAACTCGGCGGTCAGGGCGCGCGACAGGCCCAACACCTCGAACTCGCAGCCGCCGCGATAGGCGGAGATGACGCTGATCCCCTTGCGGGCCAGGGTCTTCAGCAGGCCCGCCTCGATGCCGGCCTTGTAGTTCAGGCAGGCGTCGCGCAGCGTCAGGCCGGGATACAGGCCCCGGTCCAGACGCTCCTGAAACAGATCCTGGGCCAGCCAGGCGTTGACGGTGGTGGCGCCGACCCCCACCAGGACCGCGAACCCGTGCGGGTCCAGCGTTTCGGCGGTGCGGACCACGATCGAGCAGTAGGAGCGCAGGCCCGCCTTGGTCAGGCGGCCGTGGACCCCGGCGGTGGCCAGGATCATCGGTGCGGCCAGCCGATCCGCCGACCCGGCCTGGTCGGTCAGAACGATCAAGGCGGCGCCGTCGCGGGCGGCGGCCTCGGCCTCGTCCATGATCCGGTCCAGCGCGGCGCGCAGGCCGGCGCCCGGACGGGCGTCGTTGGACGGCAGGGCGTAGCTGCAGTCGATGACCACAGTGGAGCCGGCGCCGACCGTCTCGATCATCCGCTCGTACATGCCGTTGGTCAGGACGGGGCTGTCCAGCACGAAGACGTCGGTCTGGGCCTCTTCCTCGGCCAGGATGTTGCCCAGGTTCTTGAACCGGGTCTTCAGGCTCATGGCCCCCGCTTCGCGCAAGGGGTCGATGGGCGGATTGGTGACCTGGCTGAAGTTCTGGCGGAAGTAATGCGACAGCGGGCGGGGCAGGGCCGACAGCACCGCGGGCGGGGCGTCGTCGCCCATGGAGCCGACCGCCTCCTTGCCGTCGCGGACCAGGGCGTCCAGCAGCAGATCTAGGTCCTCGCGGCTGTAGCCGGCGGCGATCTGGCGACGGGTCAGGGCCTCGCCCGAGGCCGAGCGCGGCTCGGGTCCGGGGCCGATGATCGGCTCCAGATCGACCATATTGTCCAGCCACGCCTCATAGGGGTGGGCGGCGGACAGGGCGTCGATGGCCTCATGCTCGTCATAGACGCGGCCATGCTTCAGATCGACGGCGATCAGCTTGCCGGGGCCGATGTGCAGGCGGCGCTTCACCCGGCTCTCGGGGATCGGCACCAGGCCGGCTTCGGAGCCTGCCATCAGCAGACCATCGACCGTCTCGACGGCGCGCAGGGGACGCAGGCCGTTGCGGTCCTTGCCCGCCACGATCCATCGGCCGTCGGCGGCGCAGATGGCGGCCGGGCCGTCCCACGGCTCCATCACCGCATTGCAATAGGCGTAGAAGGCCCGGTGTTCGGCAGGCATGACCACGTCGTCCTTGGCCCAGGCCTCGGGGATCAGCAGGGCCTTGGCCATCGGCGCGGGGCGACCGGCGTGGACCAGCACCTCCATGACATTGTCCAGGGCCGCGCTGTCCGATCCGCCCGGCTGAACCACCGGCTTCACCTCGCCGTCGCGGTCGCCGAAGGCCTGTGCGGCCATGCGGATTTCGTGCGACTTCATCCAGTTCAGATTGCCCTTCAGCGTGTTGATCTCGCCGTTGTGGGCCATCATGCGGAAGGGCTGGGCCAGCTTCCATTCCGGGAAGGTGTTGGTCGAATAGCGCTGGTGGAAGACCGCGTAGGCCGAGACGAAGCGCGGGTCCTCAAGATCGGGATACAGGTCGCCCAGTAGCTCGGCCCGCACCATCCCCTTGTAGGCGATGGAACGCGCGGACAGGGTGCAGATATAGACGCCGGCCAGGTTCTCGGTCTTGACCGTCTTTTCAATGCGGCGGCGGCACAGATACAGTTCGCGCTCCAGCGCCTCGCCGTCCAGTGGTTGGCCCGCGTCGTCCAGCGGCGGGGCCAGCATGATCTGTTCGATCTCGGGCCGGGTCGCGCCGGCCTTGGTCCCCACGACCGACAGGTCGATGGGCGTCTGACGCCAGCCGTAGATCCAGAAGCCCCCGCGCAGGGCCTCGGTCTCGACGATGGCGCGGGCGCGGTCCTGGGCGCCGAGATCGGTGCGCGGCAGGAAGACCTGGCCGACGCAGATCGGGCCGGGACGCAGGGACTGACCGATCGAGGCCACCTGTTCGGCGAAGAAGCCTTGCGGCAGCTCGGCCATGATGCCCGCCCCATCTCCCGACAGGCCGTCGGGATCGACCGCGCCGCGGTGGGCCACGGCCTTCAGGCTGCGGATCGCATATTCGACCACGTCGCGGCGCGGCGTGCCGTCGATCGAACAGACCAGACCCACGCCGCAGGCGTCGCGCTCGGAGGCGCGGTCATAGGCGTGGCCGGCTTCCAGCCGGTCGCGGGTTTGTTCGTATTTGTTCAGCCAGGTCATGCCGCGACCTCCTCGGTGCGGGTCTTGAAGTAGCGGTCGATCTCGGCGGCGGCGTCCTGGCCTTCGCGGACGGCCCAGACGACCAGGGAGGCGCCGCGCACAGCGTCGCCGGCGGCGAAGACGCCGGGCAGGCTGGTGGCGAAGCTGATGGAGCCCACCTTGATGGTGCCGTCGTCGCGTAGGCGCAAATCGGCCTCATGCGCCGCGAACGGCTCTGGCGAGAAGCCCAAGGCCTCGATGACGATGTCGGCCGGCACGTCGAAGTCGGCGCCGGGAACCGGCACGATGTCGCGACGCTGGCCCGGAGCGGCCTCGGTCAGCTGCATGCGGGCGGCGCGCACGCCCGTGACCTGGTCGCCTTGCGACAGCAAAGCCTTGGGCGCAGCCAGCCATTCGAAGACGACGCCCTCTTCCTCGGCGTTGACGACCTCCCGGGCCGAGCCCGGCATGTTCTCGCGATCACGACGATACAGGCAGGTGACGCTGGCCGCGCCTTGCCGGACGGCGGTCCGGACGCAATCCATGGCGGTGTCGCCGCCGCCGATCACGACAACCCGCTTGCCGCGCGCCTCGTGCCAGCCGTCCTGTTCGGCGTCGCCCAGGTCGCGCCGGTTCTGATGGGTCAGATAGGACAGGGCGGCGACAGTCGAATCCGGCCCGCGACCGGGCGCGGACAGGATGCGCGGCTGATAGACGCCCATAGCCAGCAGGACGACGTCGTGGCGGTCGCGCAGCTCGGTCAGGGTCACGTCCTTGCCGACCTCGCAGCCCAGAACGAACTGGACGCCGCCGTCGATCAACCGGTCCACGCGGCGCTGCACGACGTGCTTTTCCAACTTGAAGCCGGGGATGCCGTAGATCAGCAGCCCGCCGGCCCGGTCGTGGCGGTCATAGACCGTCACCTGATAGCCCTCGCAGCGCAGGCGGTCGGCGGCGGCCAGACCGGCCGGGCCGGCGCCGACGATGCCGACCGTTTCGCCGCGTTCGGCGGCCGGGCGGATCGGCTCGACCCAGCCGTTGGCGAAGGCCTGGTCGCCCAGCCAGGCCTCGACCGAGCCGATGGTCACGGCGTCCCAGCCGGACTGGTTCAATGTGCACGACCCTTCGCACAGCCGGTCCTGCGGGCAGATGCGACCGCAAATTTCGGGCATGGTCGAGGTCAGGGACGCGACGCGCCAGGCCTCGCGCGGCTCGTTCTCGGCCGACAGGCGCAGCCAGTCGGGGATGTTGTTCTGAAGCGGGCAGGCGTTCTGGCAGAAGGGCACGCCGCAGTCGGTGCAGCGCGACGCCTGTTTCTCGGCCGTCTCGGTGGAGGGCGCAATCGTGATCTCCCCGAAACCGCGTGCACGCAGTTCGGCCGAGGCCTTGGACAGGCGGCGGGGTTCGACGACGAATGTCCCGCCTTGCTTCAGGGTCTTATGCATATCTCGCATATGCCGCAAACGACGCGTTAGAGGCAAATATTATTGCCGCGAGGCGTTCTCAGCGAAACAAAAAGAATAAATCATCCAATCGGACGCGTTTCATCGTCAAAAGTTGCTGATGGTGGCCGTTTGCGCCGCAACAGGATTTTGTTCCAGGGGTGCGACAATAGGAACCGGCGCGGCCTCGAGGCGTTCGAAAGACTGATTTCAGCAGACCACAGAGAGTGCGCCCATGCCCCGATGGACAACCCCGACCGGCCTTGGGGGATGGCTGACGTTGCTTCTTGGGGTCCTGCTGGCCGTGATCGGTTTGGTGTTGACGGTCGGCGGCGTTCAGCTCGCGATGCTGGGCGGCTCCTGGTATTATCTGATTGCAGGCCTGGCGCTGATCGTGTCGGGCCTTTTGCTGGTCTGGCGCGACGTGCGCGGGGCCTGGCTCTATGGCGCGGTTTTCGTCGCCACGGTGATCTGGGCGCTGTGGGAGAAGGGCCTGAACGGCTGGGCCATGATCCCGCGCCTGGTGGGACCGTTGGTGCTGATGTTCCTGGTGCTCGCGACGCTGCCTGTGCTGCGGTCGCGCGGCGGCGGCAAGACGGCGGGCCTCGGCGCGCTCGGGCTGGCGGCCCTGACGGTCGTGTTCGGCCTGGTGGTCGGACAGATCAACGCGCCCGGCGTCGATAGCCCGGTGCCCGGCGCGCGGGGACCGTTCGGCGATCCCGCCGTGATCAAGGCCGGCCTGGACTGGCCCGCCTATGGCGGATCGGACGCCGCCCAGCGCTATTCGCCGCTGAACCAGATCAACAAGACCAACGTCGGCCAGCTGGAGCGCGCCTGGACCTTCCGCACCGGCGATCTGCCCGGCGAACGGTTCGGCGCCGAGACCACGCCGCTGAAGATCGCCGACACCGTCTATCTCTGCTCGGGTCGCAACAAGATGTTCGCCCTGGACGCTGACACAGGTCGGCAGAAATGGGCCTATGATCCCAAGGTGGCGGACGAGCAGATCCCCTACACCGCCGCCTGCCGGGGCGTGACCTATTACGCCACACCCAACGTCGACCAGGCCCAGCCCTGCGCGACGCGCATCATCGAAGGCACGCTGGACGGCCGGATCATCGCGGTCGATGCGCGCACCGGCGTGCCTTGCCCCGCCTTCGGAACCAACGGCGCCGTCAGCATCAAGGAAGGGATGGGCAATCCCTATCCCGGCATGGTGTCGATCACCTCGCCGCCCGTCGTCGTGCGAGGTGTCATCGTCACGGGCCATCAGGTGCTGGACGGCCAGAAACGGTGGAACGCCTCGGGCGTCATCCAGGGCTATGACGTCGTCACCGGTCAGCTGCGCTTCGCCTGGGACATGATGCGTCCCGACATCACCACCGCTCCGCCGGCCGGTCAGACCTATACGCCGGGCACGCCGAACATGTGGACGACGGCGACGGGCGACGAAGCCCTGGGCCTGGTCTATCTGCCGATGGGCAACTCGGCCGCCGACTACTATTCGTCGCTGCGCCGGCCCCAGGAGAACCAGTATTCCAGCGCCCTGGTCGCGCTGGACGTCACGACCGGCAAGCCGCGCTGGCGCTATCAGACCGTCCGCCGCGACGTCTGGGACTATGACCTGGGTTCACAGGTGACGCTGGTCGACATGCCGACCGCAGGAGGCGTGACGCCGGCGGTGATCCTGCCGTCCAAGCGCGGCGAAATCTTCGTGCTGGATCGCCGCACGGGCCAGCCCCTGCACGGCGTTCAGGATCGTCCGGCCCCGCGCGGCGGCGTCGAACCGGCGCAGCGTGCGGCGACCCAGCCCTATTCGCTGTTCAACACCTTGGCCAAGCCTGACCTGCGCGAAGTCGACATGTGGGGCATGTCGCCGATCGATCAGATGATCTGCCGCATCCAGTTCAAGAAGGCGTCGTATCAGGGCCAGTTCACGCCCCCGACCGCCGACCGTCGCTTTATCGAATATCCGGGCTACAACGGCGGTTCAGACTGGGGCAGCGTGGCGCTCGATCCGCGTCGCGGCGTGATCATCGCCAACTATAACGACATGCCCAACTACAATCGTCTGGTGTCGCGCGCCGAGGCGAACAGGTTAGGCTGGTTCCCCCGCGACGACCCCCGCTATCAGGAAGAAACGACCGGCGAGGGCGCCAAGGCCGAGGGCGCGGGCGATCCGCAGATGGGCGTGCCCTATGCGATCGACGTCAACGCCGGCTGGCGGATGCCGTTCACTGGCCTGCTGTGCAAGGAGCCTCCCTATGGCGGGATCCGCGCCATCGATGTGCAGAGCGGCAAGACTCTGTGGGACCGTCCGTTCGGCACGGCGCGCAAGAACGGCCCGTTCGGCATCCCCTCGATGCTGCCGCTGGAGATCGGCACGCCGAACAACGGCGGCTCGGTGGTCACGGCCGGCGGCCTGATCTTCATCGCCGCAGCGACCGACGACCTAATCCGCGCCATCGATATCGAGACTGGCAAGACCGTCTGGTCCGACGTCCTGCCCGCCGGCGGCCAGGCGAACCCGATGATCTACGAGCAGAACGGCCGCCAGTATCTGGTGATCGTCGCCGCCGGCCATCACTTTATGGAAACGCCGGAGGGCGATTACGTCATCGCCTATGCGCTGCCGCAGTGGGGGTGACGTAAGGCGCTAAAATCTCCCTCCCCCAGCAGGGGAGGGTGGTCGCGCCAGCGACAGGGTGGGGGCGGCTCGGAAACGAGCCGCCTTTTCTCGTTCATCGGGATGTCGCCTGCCGCCCCCACCCGGCCTCGCCTTCGGCTCAGCCACCCTCCCCGAATGGCGAGGGAGAGCGTGCGCGACCTACGGCCTGATCTGGCCCTGGCCGCGCACCACATATTTGTAGGTGGTCAGTTGCTCGGCCCCGACAGGGCCCCGCGCGTGCAGGCGGTTGGTGGAGATGCCGATTTCGCCGCCGAAGCCGAACTCGCCGCCGTCGGCGAACTGGGTCGAGGCGTTGATCAGGACGATGGCGCTATCGACCTTGGCCGCGAACCGTTCGGCGGCGTCGGCGTCGGTGGTGACGATGGCCTCGGTATGGCCCGAGCCGTAGCGGGCGATGTGGTCGGTCGCGGCGTCCAGGTCCTCGACGACGTGGACGGCGAGGATCGGGGCCAGATATTCGGTGGTCCAGTCGGCCTCGGTCGCGGGCGTCATGGCGGGGACCAGGGCGCGGGCGTGGGCGTCGCCGCGCAGTTCGCAGCCGGCGGCGATCAGGTCGGAGGCGACGGGGGGCAGCAGGCGCTGGGCGGCCGCCCGATCCACCAGCAGCGTCTCGGTCGCTCCGCAGACCGAGACGCGGCGCATCTTGGCGTTCAGGACGATGGCGCGGGCGGTCTCAAGATCGGCGGCCTCATGCAGATAGGTGTGGTTCAGGCCTTCCAGGTGGCTGAGCACGGCGGTTCGCGCCTCGGCCTGGACGCGGGCGACCAGGCTCTTGCCGCCGCGCGGGATGATCACGTCGATGGCGCCGTTCAGCCCGGTCAGCATCAGGCCGACCGCCTCACGGTCGGGGGTGTCGACCAGCTGCACCGCATCGGCGGGCAGGCCGGCCTCGGCGAGAGATTCCGCAATCAGAACGGCGATGGCCAGGGAGGACTGAAGGCAGTCCGAGCCGCAGCGCAGGATGGCGGCATTGCCCGAGCGGATGCACAGGGCGGCGGCGTCGGCGGTGACGTTGGGGCGGCTCTCGTAGATCACGCCCAGCACGCCGATCGGGGTGCGGACGCGGGCGATGTTCAGACCGTTGGCGGGGGTCCAGCGTTCGGTCTCGACGCCCAGCGGATCGGGCACGGCGGCGATGGTCGCCACCGCCTTGGCCATGCCGGCGATGCGGGCGGGGCTCAGCGACAGGCGGTCTATCAGGGCCTCGGTCATGCCGCCCTCGCGGGCGGCCTCCACGTCGCGGGCGTTGGCCGCGATCAGGGCGGGTTCGGCCGGCATCAGCTTTGCGGACAGGATTTCCAGCGCGCGGGTGCGGGCGGCGGCGGGGGCTTCGCGCAAGAGCACGGCTGCGGTGCGGGCGCGCCGGCCCAAGTCGAGCATTCGGGTCGAGAGGTCGGTCATCGGTCGTCCAGCACCATGTCGTCGCGGTGGATCAGGACCGAGGCCCCGCGATAGCCCAGCAGGGTCTCGATCTCGTCCGAGCGGCGGCCGCGAAGGCGCGCAGCCTCGTCGGCGGCATAGGCGGCCAGACCCACGCCCACGGCCCGACCGTTCGGGTCGATCAGACGGACGCAGTCGCCCTTCTCGAAGCCGCCGGACACGCCCGTCACCCCGGCAGGCAGCAGGCTCTTGCCCGCCTTCAGCGCCGTGACTGCGCCGGCGTCCAGCGTCAGGGTTCCAGCGGGAGACAGGCTGCCGGCGATCCATTGTTTGTAGGCGGCCATCGGCCCGTCAGGGGCGGCGATCAGGGTGGCGCGGGCGCCGTCGCGAATGGCAATGAGCGGCGACAGGGTCTGACCCGAGGCGATGATGGTGGCGCATCCGGCCGAGCGGGCGATCTGGGCCGCCGCCAGCTTGGTCGCCATGCCGCCGGTTCCGACGCCCGCATCCGCATTGGCGCCCCCGCCCATGGCCAGGATGTCGGGGCTCAGCGTCTCGATCAGGGGCAGATGGGCGGCGTCCGGATCGCGGCGCGGGTCCGAGGTATAGAGGCCGTCCACGTCCGACAGCAGGACCAGCAGGTCCGCTCGCGCCAGCTGGGCTGTGCGCGCCGCCAGCCGGTCGTTGTCGCCGTAACGGATTTCCTCGGTCGCCACCGTGTCGTTCTCGTTGACGATGGGCATGACGCCGTGGGTCAACAGGGCCTCGACGGTCGCGCGGGCGTTCAGCCACCGCCGACGGCGTTCTGTGTCGTCGCGTGTCAGCAGAACCTGGCCCGCGATCAGGCCGTGCGGGTCCAACGCACCGGACCAGGCGGCCATCAGCAGGGACTGTCCGACCGAGGCCGCCGCCTGCTTGTCCTCCAGCCGTGCGCCCAGCGCGGGCAACCGGCCCCGGCCCAGAGCTATCGAGCCGGACGAGACGACGATGACCTCGCGCCCTTCGGCCTTCAGCGCCGCCAGGTCCGAGGCGACGGCGGCCAGCCAATCACGCGTCGGCTGACGCGTGGCCGCGTCGATCAGCAGGGAGGATCCGATCTTGACCACGACCCGCCGGGCGGCGCCCAGCGCCGACGCAGCGTTCGGGCCGACGGGGAGGGCGGCGCGCTGGGACATGAAGCTTTCTCTAACGCCACGGTTCGGGCTTGTCTCTTGCCGTGTCTCGCCGCAATGCAGGCGGATGATGGAATCTCTTCCTCCGATCGCGGCGGGCGGTCTGGGCAGTCTGGCGGCGGGCATGATGACGGCGGTGGGCGCCGTGCCTCTGCTGTTCTTCCGCAAGGCGGGGGTGCAGACCCAGAGCGCCCTGTTGGGCTTCGCCGCCGGGGTCATGCTGGCGGCCTCCTTCTTCTCGCTGATCATTCCCGGCGTCGACGTGTTGCAGGCGGGCGGGGCCAGCCAGGCGGCGGCGGCCGGCGTCATGGGGGCGGCGGTGTTGATCGGGGCGACGGTGATCGGCCTGATGAACCGGTTCGCGCCGGTGGACATGCTGGCCATCGGACCGGCGGGATCGCGCGACCTGTCGCGGCGCATCTGGCTGTTCATCATCGCCATCACCCTGCACAATTTCCCCGAGGGTGCGGCCGTGGGCGTCAGCTTCGGCGGCGGCGACATGCACCAAGGGCTGTCCACGGCGCTCGGCATCGGCATCCAGAACATGCCCGAGGGTATGGCCGTATCGGCGGCGATGGCGACCCTGGGATACGGGCGCTGGCCCGCCTTCGCGGCGGCGCTGGCCTCGGGCCTGGTCGAGCCGGTCGGGGGGCTGATCGGGGCCAGTGTGGTCGATTTGCTGCCCGGCGTCCTGCCGTGGGGGCTGGGCCTGGCGGCGGGGGCCATGATCTATGTCGTCACTGCGGAGATCATTCCCGAGACCCGCGAGAAGTCCAAGGGCGAGGGATCTATGATCGGCCTGATGATCGGCCTGGTCGGAATGATGTTCCTGGACATCGCCCTGGGATGATGGCGGCGAAACGCGGCGTGACCGCGCAGCGGGGCGTTACATCGATTTACATGGCAGGCAGGGGTTGAAGCCGTCGGGGCCGAGAGGCTAGGCCTCTCGCTTCGCTGCTCGATTGTCCCTCGAAAGGAGCGCCAGCCTAAATGACGCGACCTCTCAAGCCTGCGGCTTCCCGTAGAAATTTCTTGTCTGGCCTGGGGCTTTTGGCCCTGATGGGCGCCGGAGTGTTCCCCATGCCTGTTTCCGCCCAAGCGTCCCGCACCGTCGCCCGTCACCGCCAGAAGATCGAGGATCTGATCGCGGCCATGACGGTCGAGGAGAAGGCGGGGCAGCTGAACCTGCTGGCTGATCCGTTCCGCTGGATGCCGACGGCGGTGAACCCGCTGGACGGCACGGGCGATCCCGCGCGCGTGACGGCCCTGATCCGCGAAGGCAAGGTCGGCAGCCTGTTCAACGGCATCGGCGCCGAGGCGGGCCGTCGCATCCAGCGCGTGGCGATGGAGGAGAGCCGGCTGAAGATCCCGCTGCTGTTCGCGGCGGACGTAATCCACGGCCTGTCGACAATCTTCCCGGTGCCTCTGGCCGAGGCGGCGGCCTTCGACACCGAACTGGCCCGGCGCACGGCGCGGGCCGCGGCGGTCGAGACGGCGGCGTCGGCGGTTCACCAGACCTACGCCCCCATGGTGGACGTGGCGCGCGACCAGCGTTGGGGCCGCAACGTCGAGGGCGCGGGCGAGGACGTTCTGCTGAACAACCTGCTCGCCGCCGCCCGCGTGCGCGGCTTCCAGGGCGAAAAGGGTCTGGACGACCGTGACGCGGTCCTGGCCACCGCCAAACACATGGCCGCCTATTCCGCCGCCGTGGGCGGGGTCGAATACAACACCACCGACATGAGCGAGCAGACGCTGCGCGGGGTTTTCCTGCCGCCGTTCAAGGCGTCGGTGGACGCCGGCGCCCTGTCGATCATGAGCGCGTTCAACGACGTCAACGGCGTGCCGGCGTCGGGCAGCCGCAAGCTGCTGACCGACATCCTGCGCGGCGAATGGGGCTTCGAGGGCTTCGTCGTCTCCGACTACACTTCCGAGCAGGAGCTGGTGGCCCACGGCTTCGCCGAGGACGGCCGCGACGCCGCCCGCCTGGCCTTCAACGCCGGGGTCGATGTGTCGATGGTGTCGGGCCTGTATCTGGAACATCTTCCCAGCCTGGTCGCGTCGGGCGAAGTGTCGATGGCGCGGCTGGACGAGGCTGTGCGCCGCGTCCTGAACACCAAGGCGGCCCTGGGCCTGTTCGACGACCCCTACCGCGGCACCGATCCGGTGCGTGAAAAGGCGGTGGTCGGGTCGCGCGAACACGTAGAGCTGTCGCGCGAGGCGGGCCGCAAGTCGGTCGTGCTGCTGAAGAATGACAACGGCCTGCTGCCGCTGAAGCAGAGTCAGAAGATCGCCCTGGTCGGCCCGTTCGCCGACGACGTGGACAATGTCTGGGGGCCGTGGACCATCTGGGGCGCGCCAGAGCGTCGTGTCTCGCTGGAGGCCGGCTTCCGTGCGGCCATGAGCGATCCCCAGCGTCTGACCCTCGCACGCGGCTCGGGCGTCGAGACGCCGCTGGACGGCGGGATCGAGCAGGCCGTCGCCGCCGCCCGCGATGCCGAGGTCATCGTCCTGGCGATCGGCGAGGCGACCAACATGTCGGGCGAGGCCCAGTCGCGCACCGAGATCGTGGTGCCCGCGCCGCAGGTCGCCTTGGTCGACGCCATGGCGGCGCTGGGCAAGCCCATGGTCATCCTGCTGAGGAACGGCCGGGCGCTCGCGCTGGAAGGCAATGTGAAGAACGCCCAGGCCATCGTCGTGACCTGGTTCCTAGGCGAACAGATGGGCCATGCCGTCGCCGACGTCCTGTTCGGCGATCACGGCCCGTCGGCGCGCCTGCCGGTCAGCTTCCCGCACAAGTCGGGCCAGCAGCCCTATTCCTACGACCGCAAGACCACAGGCCGCCCGGCCAATCCCGATCTGGCGAGCGAGGAATACAAGGCTCGCTATCGCGAGACGACCAATACGGCGCTTTATCCCTTCGGCTATGGCCTGACCTATGGCGCGATCAGCTATGGGCCGGTCGAGATGGAGAGCGACAAGCTGGCCTGGGCCGGCACGCTGGACCTGGCCGTGACCGTGACCAACACCGGATCGCATCCGGCCGAGGAGCTGGTGCAGCTCTATATCCACGACCGGGTCGCCAGCCTGACCCAGCCGGGCCGATTGCTGAAGGACTTCAAGCGCGTGTCGCTGAAGCCGGGCCAGAGCACGAAGGTGACCTTCACCCTGAACGCCCGTCAGCTGGGCTTCATCGGCGCGGACGAGACCTGGCGCATCGAGCCCGGTCTGTTCGACGTTTGGTTGGCGCCGCACGCCCAGGGCGGGGCGAAGGCGACGTTCCAGCTGATCGGTCCGGCGTCCATCACCGACGGGCGGTGACGCGCGCCACGTTGACGGGGCAGGCGGCAGGGCTTAACGACGCCGCCGTTTGCCTTCGGCCTT
Source organism: Brevundimonas sp. SPF441 (assembly GCF_009661015.1). Lineage (NCBI taxonomy): Bacteria > Pseudomonadati > Pseudomonadota > Alphaproteobacteria > Caulobacterales > Caulobacteraceae > Brevundimonas > Brevundimonas sp. SPF441. Next base: position 45,989 of record NZ_WJWX01000006.1, read on the forward strand.
CGTATCGGCCGGATTCGATTTTAGGAGCGCGCCCATGACGACGAAGATTCTTCCGGGCGCCACCGGCGTTCTCGCGCTCGCGGACGGCACGATCCTGCAGGGCATTGGCGTGGGTGCCGTCGGCTCGGCCTTGGGCGAGGTGGTCTTCAACACCGCCATGACCGGCTATCAGGAAATCCTGACCGACCCGTCCTACATGAGCCAGATCCTGGCCTTCACCTTCCCGCATGTCGGCAATGTGGGGACCAATGTCGAAGACATCGAACAGATGGGCGGCGGGTCCGACACCTCGGCGCGCGGCGCCATTTTCCGCGACGTGCCGACCGATCCGGCCAACTATCGCTCGGACGCCAGTTTCGACGACTGGATGAAGCGGCGCGGCGTCGTGGGCCTGGCCGGCGTCGACACCCGCGCCCTGACCAAGATTATTCGCGACAAGGGCGCGCCCCACGCCGTCATCGCCCATGACCCGGACGGAAACTTCGACCTGGAGGCCCTGGTCGCCCAGGCCAGGGGCTGGACCGGGCTGGTCGGTCTGGACCTAGCCAAGCCCGCCTCGACCTTGCAGGCGTTCGAATGGAACGAGGGTCTGTGGGACTGGCCGGAGGGGCACCCCAAGACCCCCGAAAATCCTAAGGGGGACCGCAAGGACGTAGTGGTCATCGATTACGGCGTGAAGCGCAACATCCTGCGCGCCCTAGCCTCGACCGGCGCGCGCATCACCGTGGTCCCGGCGACGATGACGGCGGAAGAGGTTCTGGCCCGCAATCCCGACGGCGTGGTTCTGTCCAACGGTCCGGGCGATCCGGCCGCGACGGGCGAATACGCCGTGCCTGAAATCCAGAAGCTGGTCGCCAGCGGCAAGCCGCTGATGGGCATCTGCCTGGGCCACCAGATGCTGGCCCTGGCGCTCGGCGCCAAGACGGTGAAGATGGATCAGGGCCACCACGGCGCCAACCACCCGGTCAAGGATCTGACCACCGGCAAGGTCGAGATCGTGTCGATGAACCACGGCTTCACCGTCGATCGCGACAGCCTGCCCGACGCCGTGACCGAGACCCACGTCAGCCTGTTCGACGGCACCAACTGCGGCATCGCGGTCAAGGACAAGCCGATCTTCAGCGTCCAGCACCACCCCGAGGCCTCGCCCGGGCCGACCGACAGCCTGTATCTGTTCGACCGGTTCGCCGATCTGATGGGCGATCGCTGACGCCATGAAACAGGGGGCGGTTCGGTCGGACTATCTGGACTGGCTGGCCGAGGCGTTCGAGGTCGCTCGCCGGTTTACGCCCCTGCCGGACGGCGATGTCGTCGTCGGCTATGCGACCGGATACGACGCGGCCGACATCGCGCCCTTCGTCCTGTCGCTGCGGGCCGTGTTCGACGGTCCGGCAGCCCTGGTGGTCGACGCCGATCCGGATTTGCGCGCCTTTCTGGCCCAGCATCGGGTGACCGCCGTCGATGCGCCGGTCTGGCGCGGATGGGCACCGCATCCGGTGATGCAGCGGTTCGTGGCCTTCGCCGGTCTGCTAGGCGAGCGGCCCGGCGCCGCCCTGGCCTGCGACGTGCGCGACGTGATCTTCCAGGCGCCGCCCTTCGATCCTGCGCCCGAGGGGCTTGAGGTCTATGTCGAGGCGGAGACGCGGCTGGCCGATCACGCCTTCAACATGAAGTATCTGCGCGCCCTGTTCGGCGAGGCCCAGGCGCGGCAGCTGGCCGACAAGGCCTGTCTGTGCGTCGGCACCATCGTCGGGCCGCGCGCCGAGGTCTCGCGCCTGTCACGGCTGATCCTGTCGCTGGCGGCGACGCCGCGATCCGAGATCGGCGGGGCGTTCGGCGCCGATCAGGCAGCCTTCAACATGGCGATCCATCAGGGTCTGACGGCGATGTGCGTGCGCCCCAACTACGGGCGCGTGGCGACCCTGGGCCTGACGCCCGGCGAGACGCTGAGGTTCGAAGGCGGCAAGGTCGTCAATCCCGACGCCAGCGTCAGCCCCATCGTCCATCAGCATGATCGCCATCCGCATCTTGAAGCGCCGGTCCATGCGCTGTGGGGTGGAGGGCTTGAGCTGCGTCGGCGTGTAAGGCCCAAGTCGGCGGGGCAGAAGTTCGAAAAGCTGAAAGCCTCGCTGCGCCGCCGGATGCCCGAACTGCGGTGAGCCGGCTGTGCCACGCCCAGGCGCTGGCGACGATGGAGGCCAGATCCGACCCGCGCGGCGCAAAGCTTAGGGCCTGACGCGCCAGGGCGATGTCAGACACAAGATGCGGCGGGTCGCCCGCGCGGCGCGCTCCGGCTGCGTCGGGCAGTCGAAGGCCGCTGTGCGCCATGATCGCTTCCAGCACCTGCCGCACCGAATGGCCGCGACCTGCGCCCAGATTGCAGGCGAAGAAGCCGCGTCGGTCGCCGAGCAACTGGGTCATGGCGGCGAGATGACCCTGAGCCAGGTCGCAGACGTGGATGTAGTCGCGCACCGCTGTGCCGTCGGGCGTCGGATAGTCGGTCCCATGAACGGCGAAATCGTCGATCTGGCCGCGTAGGGCCATCATGGCGCGCGGGATCAGATGGGTCTCGACCGGCCGATCTTCGCCGATCAGGCCTGACGCCGAGGCGCCGCTGGCGTTGAAGTAACGCAGCGCGACGACGTTCAGCCCGTGCGCGGCGCTGGCGTCCGACAGGATCTGTTCGCAGCCCAATTTGGAACGGCCATAGGGGGTGACGGGCGCCAGCGGCGTGGCCTCGGTGATCGGATCGCCGCCGGGATCGCCATAGACGGCGCAGGTGCTGGAAAAGACCAGCTTGTTCACGCCCGCTTCCCGCATCCCGCCCAGCAGCCCCAACAGACCACCGACATTGTTGCGGTAGTAGTCCAGCGGCGCGCGCACCGATTCAGGGACCACGGACGAGCCGGCGAAATGCATGACGGCGCTGATGTCGTGGGCGATCAGGGTGTGGCGCACCTTGTCCGCGTCCCAGACATCGCCCTCGACCAGCGGCCCCCAGCGCACGAACCGGCGTCGGCCCGTCGACAGATTGTCATAGGTTACGGGCCGGTAGCCGGCGGCCGCCAAGGCCTCGCACACATGGGCGCCGATATAGCCCGCGCCGCCCGTGACCAGGATCGCCTTCGCAGATGTCAGCGCCGATCCGACTTCGCCCATCCGCTTTTGTCGGATACCAAGGGTCGGTAAATCAACCCCAAATCACCCTCGTATGTATTCAGAGGTGTGTGGCGACTGTCAGGGGATCGGCGAGAAGCTGCGCTCTTCGCGCAGGGCGCTGGCTTTCCGGACGGCGATCGGTGCGGCATGCAGCCAGTAGTCGGCGTCTTCGAGACGCTGCTCCCTGCGCCGCTCCAGTCCGCGCAGGCGGCGCAGGGCGGCGTTCTGGAGAAGGCGCGCATGCAGGGCGCGGGGCGACAGTTCGGCGATGGCGGGAGAGCCGGGGACGGCGACGGCGTCGGGGCCTTTGGGCTCCACCGCCGGGCGGGCGATGGCGATAAACATGAGGATCTCGGTGCAGGAGGGAGAGGCGCTTCTGCGCCGAGCTAACGATGGGTTAACCACAGTCCCTGTGGATAGTTCCTGACTGCGTCCGAAAAAAGTCCGTGAATCGAAAGACTTACTGCCTGTTTCCGGACAAAATGGTTACCAAAATCTTAATCCGGGGTCGGAGCGTTCGCTCAACGATGTCGGGAAAAGGCGCTGAAAAAGCGCCGCCGGTGGCAGTCCCTAGGGGAGTCGAACCCCTCTTTTCAGGTTGAAAACCTGACGTCCTAACCGATAGACGAAGGGACCGCGGCCGGGGCGGCGCATTTGCCCCGGTTCGGCTCCTCCTGCAAGCAAAAAGTTACGCGGCCGCGGCGGTTGCGGGCACGAGGGCGTCCAGCGCCGGGAACAGGTCGGCGATCAAATCCTCGACATGCTCCAGACCCACCGACAGGCGCACCAGGCCGTCGCCGATGCCGGCCGTCGCGCGCTGTTCCGGCGTCATGGCGGCGTGGGTCATGGTGGCGGGGTGGGCGATCAGGCTTTCGACGCCGCCCAGCGATTCCGCAAGGGTGAAGATCTCCAGCGTCTCGACCAGATCGCGCACGGCGTCCGTGCCGCCCTGCAGTTCGAAGCTGAGCATGGCGCCGGGTCCGGCCTGCTGGGCCGCGACCAGGGCGTGATTGGGGTGGGACTTCAGGCCCGGATAGTGGACAGCCTTGACCGCTGGGTGGGCGGCCAGCTTTTCGGCGATCTTGCCGGCCGTGGCCTGTTGTCGCTCAATGCGCGCGAACAGAGTGCGCACGCCGCGCAGGGTCAGATAGGCGTCGAAGGGCGAGCCGGTCACGCCGGTGCAGTTGGCCCACCAGGCCAGGGTCTGGTGATCCTCGGCGTCGGCCGAGATGACGGCGCCGCCGACCACGTCGGAATGGCCGTTGATGAACTTGGTCGTCGAGTGCACCACGAAGTCGGCGCCCAGCTTGATCGGGTTCTGCAAGGCCGGCGACAGGAAGGTGTTGTCGCACACGACCTTGGCGCCCGCCGCGTGGGCGCGGGTGCAGATGTCGGCGACATCGACCAGACGCAGCAGCGGATTGGAGGGGGTCTCGACCAGCACCAGCTTGGGCTTCAGGGCCAGGGCGGCCTCGAAGGCGACGGGATCGCCCTGATCGACCAGCAACAGTTCGAAATGCCCTTTGCGGGCGCGGGCGTTCAGCAGGCGACAGGTGCCGCCGTAGCAGTCGTGCGGCGCGATCAGCAGGTCGCCCGGCTCCAGCAGGGTCAGGGGCAGGTCGACCGCCGCCATGCCGGTGGCGGTAATGACGCAGCCGGCGCCGCCCTCCAGCTCGGTCAGGGTTTCGGCCAGCACGTCGCGTGTCGGATTGCCCGAACGGCTGTAGTCGTACTTCCGCTTCTGGTCGAAGCCGGCGAAGGAATAGTTGGATGACAGATACAGCGGCGGCATGACCGCGCCGTGGGCCGTGTCCGTATCCACGCCCGTGCGGGCGGCGATGGTGTGCGGATTGGCGGGACGGGCGGTCATGCTTTGATATCCTTCAAGGCGGCGCGGAGGATGTCGCCGACGAAGGCGTCCTCCTTCAGAAAGGCGTCGTGGCCATAGAGAGAGGGCGCCTCGACGAAGCGCCACAGGGTCGGCAACCGCGCGGCCAGCTCACGGATGTCGTCGATCGGCACCAGCCGGTCGGAGGTGAAGCCGATAAGGGTGACGGGGGTCGTGATGGCTTCCGGCGTCACGCTGTGGCGGTCCAGGGAATCGGACATGGACAGCCAGCGGGCCGGGGTGGTGTGGGTGCGGTAGGCCTGGCCCCGCGCCGTCAGATAGTCGCAGACGGGATAGGCGCCGCCGACAGCCGTGGGCGCAGTGGTGTCGAAGCGGTCGTCGAATTCTTCGGCCGTGCGATAGGTGGTCATGGCCAGTTCGCGGGCCAGGGCGACGCCCTCCTCGGGACGGCCGGCGGCGACGGCGAACTGCAGGATGCGGCGCTGGATGCCGCGCCAGGCGGTGGCCTGGGGATGGGCGCGGTGGGCGGCCGACACGATGATCAACTGCTCGGCCCAGTCGGGGAACAGTTCGGCGAAGGCCAGACCGACCATGCCGCCGTACGAGCAGCCGACGAAGGCGGCGACGCGCTCGATCTTCAGATGGTTCAGCACCAGGGCCAGCAGGCGCGCCTGATCCTGGGTGGTGATGGTGACGGGCTTGTCCAGGAACTCTGCGCCGGGGGCGAAATCGACGGCCAGGACCTGAAGCCGGCTCAGGTCGATGGGCCCGCGCACCGACACGGCGCCCGACCACCAGCCCAGGCCGTTGGTCTCCGTCCGGTGGACGAAGCGCCCGGCCGAGATGCCGCCGGCGACCACGACGACAGGGGCGCCGATCCGGCCATGCAGGCGGCCGACGATATTGGGCTGGTTCAGCTTTTCGCCCGAGGCGAGGCGGAAGTCGGCGGGAATGGGAACGATGACGTCGCGGGCGCCGCCGCGCTCACGCGTCGGTTCGCGGACAGGGGTAAGGGCTGTCGCGCGGCGACAGTCGGGGTCTTCGAGCAGGGTGGTTTCGGCCAGGGTCATCGTCGTTCCGCATCCTTCTCGCTCAGCAAGTCTCGATGCGGTGACAGAGCGTGGAGCGTCGTCTCGTCGATGCTCCACTCATCTCTCGCGACCCCGAAGGACCCCGCAGGAGTTGGCACCGTTTCGAGCTGTGAGACCCGATGGTTGCCCCAGCGTCAAAGGGCCTAATCCCTCGGCTGGTCTTGATGAGTGACTTTACGTTGATGATCGAGGCGGTGCCGGTCAAGCGAAAAATTCAACCTCATGGACGGCTTGGCTCGACGCGATGGGGGTGAAAACGCACAATAAGCGACGTGTCGTGAAAAAATCATCCAATGCGACTTGACAGAGTCATGGTCGTCCGATCACCCTAGGCTCAGATTTCAACCGGACCTGCCCTGTGCAACAGCGCTCGCTCATCGCCGAAGTTTCGACCGTCGCCGGCCTCGCCGCGACACGTTTCGGCATGACTCTCGGCGGCACGATTATCGGCGGCACCACCGGCACCACCACCATGCCCGAACGGGCGGGACGAGTTTAGCGCGCCGAACCCCGGCAACCGCAGAACCCGAACCCCGCCCGGTCCGCCAGGCGGGGTTTTTCTTTTCACCCCACCCCATCCCGACCTTTCCCGAGAACCCCGATGTCCGCCCAACTCGCCGTCGTAGAAAAATCCGAAAGCCTCGATCCCAGCAGTCAGCCTTCACCCGACTTGGTTGGGCCCGAGGTGGTGGTGCTGAAGTTCGGGTCGTCCATCCTGCGCAGCCCGGCAGAGGCGCCGCTGGTCGCCTCGGCCGTCTATGGCCACGTGCGGGCGGGCCGAAAGGTGGTGGCGGTGGTCTCGGCCTTTGGCGGGGCGACGGACCGGCTGCTGGGCGAGGCGCGGGCGCTGGGCCTGGCCCATTCCAACGACCTGCTGCCCGGCTATGTCGCTTTGGGCGAGGAGAAATCGGCCGCGCTCGTGGCCATCGCCTGCGACCGGATCGGCCTGGACGCCTGCGCCCTGTCGGTGCGCGAACTGGGCATCGTGGCGGAGGGCGAGCCGGAGCATTCGCGCCCCTGCGGCCTGCGACCCGACCATCTGAAACAGGCGCTGGATCGGCACGAGGTGGTGGTGGTGCCCGGGTTCGGCGCGGTGCGGCCGGACGGCAAGGTGGCCCTGCTGGGACGCGGCGGATCGGACCTGACGGCGGTGTTCCTCGCAGCCGAGTTGGGGCTGAAGAAGGTGCGATTGGTCAAGGACGTGGACGGCCTTTACGACCACGACCCCAACGACAAGACGGCCCCAGCCCTGCGCTATCGCCGCGCATCGTGGGACGTGGCGCGCAAGCTCGGCGGCGCTCTGGTCCAGCACGACGCCATCGACCTGGGCGAAAGCCGCGGGGTCGAGATCGAGGTGGCGGCGCTGGATCGCGCCGACGGCACGGTCATCGGCGACAAGTCGGCGCCGCCCGGTCCCGCGCCCGCCCTGCCGCCGCTGAAGGTCGCGGTCGCCGGATGCGGCGTGGTCGGCGGCGGCGTGCTGGGCAAGCTGCTCGATGATCCTCGCTACGAGGTCGTGGGCGTGCTGGTCCGCAATCCCGGAAAGGCGCGCGACGTGGACTGTCCGGCTTCGTTGTTCACCTCCAACCCGGCGGACCTGTGGGCCAAGAAGCCCGACATTGTGCTGGAGGCCCTGTCGGAAGGCGAGGCGGGCCACGCGGTGATCCGCGCTGCGCTCGAGGCCGGCTGCGATGTCGCCAGCGCCAACAAGCAGGCGGTCAGCCGCGATCCGGGCGGGCTGCAAGAACTGGCGAAAGCCAACGGACGGCGCATCTTCTGGTCGGCCTCGGTCGGCGGCGGATCGCCGATGATCGAGACGGTGCGCGCCGCCCGCGCGGCCGGCGAGGTGGTCGGCTTCGAGGCGGTGCTGAACGGCACGGTCAACTTCATGCTGGAACGCCTCGGCGACGGGGCGGCCTTCAACGAAGCCCTGGCGGACGCCCGGGCGGCAGGCTTTGCGGAGGAGGACCCGTCCTCGGATCTGGAAGGTCTGGATGCGGCGGCCAAGGTGCGGCTGCTGTGCCACGAAGCGTTCGGCCGTTCGCCCGACGGCGAGGTGCCGCGCGATCACCTGACCGAAGCGACCTCAGCCGCAGGCGGCGTGCGCCAGATCGGCGCCGCCCATCTGAAGGACGGGGTGATCCGCCCGTCGGTGTCGCTGAACGCCGACCATGGCGATCCGCTGTTCTCGACCCTGCGCGGCGAGGGCAATGCGCTGAAGGTCTACGGCGCCGACGGGCGCGTGTGGCGCTGCCGGGGCCGAGGCGCCGGGCGTTGGGCCACGACCGAGAGCATCATGGCGGACCTGGCCGAGATCGTGCGTGCACGGCGCGCCGATGCGGGCCTAAACTAAGGCCATGGCCGTCTTCACCCCCGTTTCCATCGCCGACGCCAAGGCGTTCCTAGCCGGCTACGACATCGGCGAGGTGGTCGAACTGACGGCCATCGCCGAGGGGGTGGAGAACACAAACTATCGCCTGGACACGACGCGCGGCCGGTTCGTGCTGACCCTGTTCGAGGGGCGGACGGACGAGGCCTCGCTGCCCTTCTGTCTGGGGCTGACGGCGCATCTGGCGGCGCGCGGTTTTCCTTGCCCGACGCCGATCGAGGACCGGTCGGGAGTATGGCTTGGACGACTGAACGGCCGGGCGGCGGCGGTGATCGAATGGAAGACCGGCGCCTGGCTGCGCGCGCCGTCATCGGCCGATCAGGCGGCGGCGGGGGCGGTGCTGGCGCGGCTTCATCTGACGGAGGCTGATTTTCACCTGAAACGGGTCAATCCGGTCGGGCCGGCCATGTGGCGTGGGCTGGCCGATCGTTGCGTCGAGGGAGAAGGGCGGGCGTCCGAGGTAGATCGCGCGCTGCTGAGACAGGTCCAGGTGACGCTGGCGCGGCTGGGCGATCCCTTTACGGACGATCTGCCGGGCGGGGCGATCCATGCCGACTATTTCCCCGACAATGTGCTGTTCGAGGACGGCGCCGTGTCAGCGGTGATCGACTTCTATTTCGGCTGCACCGGCGCCTTTGCCTATGACCTCGCCATCGCCCTGTCCGCCTGGGGCTTCGACGCCGAGGGGCGACCCATGCCGGACGCCCTGACGGCCTTCCAGCGCGGCTATGAATCCGTGCGGCCTCTTAACGGCGCAGAGCGGGAGGCCTTGCCGCGTCTGGGCGAAGCGGCGGCCCTGCGGTTCACCGTGACCCGGCTGCACGACCGCATTTTCCACGATCCCGCCAATCTGGTGACGCCCAAGGATCCGGCGGTCTTCCTGCGTCGGATGGACCACTGGCGCGCGACCGAACCGGCCTGAGACGCCTGCGCGGCTTCGTCGCTGGAACCGAAAGCTTGGCCGGGATTTTGATGGTGCAACGGCGACGTGCGCCGCTCCCCGAGGACGAAGATCATGACTGACGAAACCATCAACGGCGCCGCCTCGCAGGCGCAAGGCAAGTTCCAAAAAGGCGTCGGCAAGCTGGTCGGCGACCAGAAGCTGCAGGTCGAAGGCGCCTATAACGACGCCAAGGGCCGCTCGCTGGAAACCTTCGGCAAGGCGATGGATTCGGTCGATCGCCTGGTCGAGAAGGTCCCCGTCGACTACCGCGACAAGGCCCGCACCGTCGCCGCCGAGGCGCGCAAGCGTCCGCTGGTCACGACCCTGTCGGTCGCGGGCGTCGGCCTGCTTCTGCTGCGCGCCCTGACCGGCGGCGGTCGTCGCTAAGAGGTTTTAGTGGCGGCCTGAAAAGGCCGCCACGGCGTCACGCGCCGCGTCCATCGTCCCTTCGACGATCGTCAACCGCTCGGGCTTGTCGCCCAGGGCGGCGATGACGTTTGCGGGTTCGGGTTCGAAGCCCAGGACGTTCGAGACGAAGTCGCCGAACTTTGACGGATGGGCGGTGGACAGGGCGATGACGGGGCCGTTCGACCGGTCCTGCCGACGCGCGGCGGCCAGCGCCACGGCCGTGTGCGGACAGACGACGCGGCCCCAGGCCTGATAGGCGTGGGCGATCTCGGCGCGCGTCTCGTCCTCGTCGATGGAGACCGCCGAGACCTGGTCGCGAAGAGCGGCCAGCAGGTCCGGATCGAAGGCGATGGCGCCCTCGCGGGCGAAGGTTTCGAACACCACGCGCGTCGCCTCGGCGTCGCGGCCCGTCGCCTCGAACACCAGCCGCTCGAAGTTGGACGGCGCCTGCACATCCATGGACACGCTGCCGCTTTCGACCGCCGGACGGCGCGAATACAGGCCGTCATTCAGGGCGCGGGCCAGGGCGTCGTTCTGGTTCACGGCGGCGACGAAGCCGTTCGACGGCAGGCCCATTTTCGTAGCCGCGATGCCGGCGAAGGCGTCGCCGAAGTTGCCGGTCGGCACGACGAAGGTCGCGGCCCCGCCCAACTGGGCCGTGGCGGAGACGTAGTAGGGGATCTGGCCGGCCAGCCGCGCCCAGTTGATCGAATTGACTGAGGACAGGCGGCCGCGTTCGCGCAAGGCCTCGTCGGCCAGCAGGCCCTTCACCAGACGCTGGCAGTCGTCGAAATCACCGCGGACGGCCAGGTTCAGGACATTGTCGGCCTCTACCGTCGTCATCTGTTTGCGCTGAACCGGCGAGACGCGGTCCAGAGGGTGGAGCACGACCAGATCGACGGACTTGGCGCCGGCGAACGCGCGTACGGCGGCGGCGCCGGTGTCGCCAGAGGTGGCGGTCAGTATGGTTAGACGCTCGCCCGAGGCGGCCAGCGCCTCGTCCGTCAGGCTGGCGACCAGCTGCATCGCCAGATCCTTGAAGGCGGCGGTCGGGCCGTGGAACAGCTCCAGCACGAACAGCCCCGGCTCCAGCTCGACCAGAGGCGTGACCAGCGGATGGTCGAACCCGGCGGTCAGTCTGTCCAGCGCGCGGTCCAGAGCGCCGGCGGGCAGAGCGTCGCCGATGAAGGGAGCAATGGCTTGCAGCGCGATGGACTTGTAGTCGGGCTTTCCGGTCCAGGCCTGGTGCGACAGGCTGGGCCAGGCGGTCGGCATATAGAGGCCGCCGTCGGGGGCGATGCCGCGCAGCAGGGCGTCGGTGAAATCGGTTTCGGGCGATTGGCCCCGGGTGGAGATGTAGCGGGCGCTGGAGGTGCTCATGACGCCGATGGTCGTAGCCAGACGGGGCGGCGGCGTCACCCGCTTTCTGGATGATTTTGTCGGGTTTTCGCGGACTGCGGCCTGACAATCCACGTCGGGACGTTGCAGTGGCGGTTTAGGCGCACATTTTTGCCGCGCCGACAGCGATGCCGCCAACCCGGCAAGCGCGGTTGCGACATCGCCCCGCTGGCGCGGATCGCTGCGACGGTCCATGTCAGGGACCATGAGACGACGCGATCTTCTGATCCGGCTGGGGCTGGTCGCCGGCGGCGTGGGCGGGGCCTGGTGGCTGCGCGACCATGTGGTCTGGCGCGGGCCGACGGTCGCCTTCGCGGCGAACGGCTCCAGCGGCTGGCTGCCCTATGCCGAGCCGCGCGCCCCGACCCCGACAGTTGAGGTGACGGTGAACGGACAGCCGGTGCGGGCCCTGATCGATTCCGGGGCGCAGTATTCGGTCATCGACCGGTCGCTGGTCGAGCGGCTCAGCCTGACCAACGTCTTCAACATCCCGATGGTGGCTTACGGCGTCGGCGGCGACGCCCAGGTCGGACGCGGGACGACGCTGGATGTGGCGATCGGCGGCTTGCGGCTGACCGGATTGCGCGCGGCGATTCTTGGCCTGGGGCCGCTGGCTAGCGATCAGGGATTGGGTGCGGCGCTGATCCTGGGGCAGGACGTGCTGCGCGAACTGGTGCTGGAGCTGGACACGGCCGAGCATCGGGTCCGGTTCCTGCCGCGCGAGGGTTGGACGCCGCCGTCGTCGCTGAAACCCGTGCCGGTGACGCGGGCCGGCAAGGCCTTGCAGGCGGGCATCACCCTGGAAGGGGCGACGGTCAATGCGGTGATCGACACCGGCGCCTCGGCCGTGCTGGCCGTCACGCGCGAGACGGCCGAGGCCGCCGGCCTGCTGGACGGCCGCGAACGCACGCCGGGCCAGAGCATCGTCCTGGGCGGCACCGTGCGCGCCGAGACCGTCGTCGTGCGCACCCTGACCATCGGCGACGAACTGTATCGTCAGGCGACGGTCGCCATCTATGACGACGTCGCCGTGCCGGGCTTCCCCAAGGCCCTGGTCGGCATGGCCGCGTTCGAGAACCGACGGCTTGCGCTGGACCTGGGCGGCCCCGGCCTGTTCGTCGAACGGCCGATGGAGATCACGGTCGGGGCTTGAGCACTGTGATCGGCCGAACCGCGCCCGGCCAGAGCTGGATGCGATAGCGGTCGTCGCCGTCAAGCCCGTCTTCGGACAGGGTGTTCAGTCCGCCGTGCGAAATGCGGGCCGCATAGTCGCCGGCAGGCACAGCGATCCGCTCTGCCTGATCCGGATCGTCCGTGCAGCCGAACACAATCAGCGCGCCGCTGGCCAGGCGCAGGCCGCAGTCGCGGATCTGGTCCCAGGCGTCCGCGTCGGGCGTCGGCGCTGTGGTCAGGATTTCAAGTTCGACCGGGACCAGCATGTTGCGAACCGTGCCGATCGCGATCAGGTCGGGGCCGACGGCCAGCATGGGGTCGCTGTCCGAGCTCCACAGGGCGGCGGTGTCGGTGACGTAGGTCTCGTCGCAAACGTAGAACTGGAAATAGTCCGCGAAAATCTCGAAACGGCGGACACACACCGACTTCAGCTCGCCAGAGCCGTCGCCACCACGGCCCTGGCCTCGGCCTGAACGGTCGCCAGATGGTCGGCGCCAAGGAAGGATTCGGCGTAGATCTTGTAGACGTCTTCGGTGCCCGAGGGGCGGGCGGCGAACCAGGCGTCGGCGGTAACGACCTTCAGTCCGCCGATGGCCTCGCCGTTGCCGGGGGCCTTCGTCAGGATGTCGGTGATCGGCTGACCGGCCAGGGTGGTCGCGGTCACGTCCGAGGGGCTGAGCGCGGCAAGCCGGGCCTTTTCGGTCCGATTGGCCGGGGCATCGACACGGGCGTAGGCGGGGGCGCCGTACTGGTCGGTCAGGCCGGCGTAGAGTTGGCTGGCGCTCTGGCCGGTGCGGGCCTGAATCTCGGCGGCCAGCAGGCACAGGAGGATGCCGTCCTTGTCGGTCGTCCACACCGTGCCGTCGTGACGCAGGAAGGAGGCCCCGGCCGATTCCTCGCCGCCGAAGCCGACGGTTCCGTCCAGCAGGCCGGGTACGAAATGCTTGAAGCCGACGGGGACTTCCAGCAGGCGGCGGCCCATGCCGGCGACGACCCGGTCGATCATCGACGACGAAACCAGGGTCTTGCCCACCGCCGTATCCGCGCCCCAGCCGGGTCGATTCGCGAACAGATAGGCGATGGCGGCGGCCAGGAAATGGTTGGGGTTCATCAGTCCGGCGTCGGGGGTGACGATGCCGTGGCGATCGGCGTCGGCGTCGTTGCCGAAGGCGACGTCGTAGGCCGAGCCGCCCTTCATCATGCCGATAAGACCGGCCATGGCGCAGGGCGACGAACAGTCCATGCGGATCTTGCCGTCGGCGTCCAGCGGCATGAAGGCCCAGCGGGGATCGACGGCGTCATTGACCACGGTCAGGTTCAGCTTGTGGCGCGTTGCGATCTCGCCCCAATAGGCGACGGCTGCGCCGCCTAGCGGATCGGCGCCGATGCGGACGCCAGCGTTGCGGATGGCGTCCAAGTCCAGCACGCTGGGCAGGTCGTCGATATAGGCCGACAGGTAGTCGAACCGGCCGGCCGCCGCACGGGCCTGGGCGAACGGGACGCGACGGACCTCGGTCAGGCCGCCCTCGATCAGGGCGTTGGCGCGGGCGGCGATGGCGGACGTGGCCTCGCCTCCGGCCGGGCCGCCCGAGTGGGGATTGTATTTGATGCCGCCGTCGCGGGGCGGATTGTGCGAGGGGGTGATCAGGACGCCGTCGGCCTTGCGAGTGTTCGCGCGGTTGTGCGTCAGGATGGCGTGCGACACGGCGGGGGTGGGGGTGAAGCCGTCGCGGGCGTCGATCAGCACCTCGACCCCGTTGGCGATCAGGACTTCCAGCGTGGTGCGGAAGGCGGGCTCGGACAGGCCGTGGGTGTCGCGACCGAGAAACAGCGGGCCGTCGACGCCCTGGGCCGCGCGGTATTCGGCGATCGCATGGGCGATGGCGAGGATGTGGGCCTGGTTGAAGGCACCGTCCAGGCTGGAGCCGCGGTGGCCCGAGGTGCCGAATGCGACCCGCTGCATCGGGTCGGTCATGTCGGGCCGCACCGCCTCATAGGCGCCGAGCAGGGCGTCGAGGTCGATCAGGTCTTCGGGGCGAGCCGTTAGGCCGGCGCGATCATGCATCGTCAGTCCATCAATCGTTGTCGGGAAAAGGGGCGATCAGGCGCCGGAGAAGGTGTCGCACGACGCAGGGTCGCCCGACTGATAGCCGCGTTGCAGCCATTCGACCCGCTGGGCCGAGGAGCCGTGGGTGAAGCTTTCGGGCGAGACCCGTCCGCCGCCGCGCCGTTGCAGGGTGTCGTCGCCGATGGCTTGGGCGGTCTTCATGCCCTCCTCGATATCGCCCGGCTCCAGCGCGACCTGTCCGTTGGAGACGGCCGCGGCGTTCTTGGCCCAGAGGCCGGCGTAGCAGTCGGCCTGAAGCTCCAGCGCCACGGAATACTGATTGGCCTCGGCCTCGCCCTGGGCGCGCTGCTGGGCCTGGCGGACCTGGTCCGAGGTGCCGGTGAGGGTCTGGACGTGGTGGCCGAACTCATGGGCGATGACATAGGCGCGGGCGAAGTCGGCGCCGGAGGCCCCGAGCTTGTTCTCCATCTCCTGCCAGAAGCCGAGGTCCAGATAGACCGTTTTGTCGTTGGGACAATAGAAGGGGCCCATGGCCGACTGACCATAGCCGCAGCCGGTCGGCGTGCCTTGTTCGTAGATGACGACATTGGGTCGCTGATAGCCCTCAAGCTTCTGCGACCAGACATCATCAATGTTGGCGCCGATGACATCGACGAACCGGCCGGCCTGATCCTTCGGCGTGCCGACCTGACCCTGCTGTTGCTCGGCGCCGACGCCGCCGAATTGGCTGGCGAGCTGGGTCGTGGTCGAAGGATCGATTCCGAAGACCAGATAGCCGATAATGGCCAGAACACCGACGCCCAGACCGCCGCCGGCGATGGCTCCGCCGCCGAGACCCCGTCGATCCTCGACGCCGCCGCCTGTCCGTCCACCTTGCCAGCGCATTTCGCTTCCTCCGCCCTATCCTGGTTAAGCTAGGCAGGAACGCCGGTGCAAGGGAAGGGATGCGTCAGTTCGGACGATCAAGCCAGTTGTCGATCTGGCTCATGCCTTGGGCTGTCTGCTGGCGGCGTTCGGCGCCGGACTGGCGCAGGGTCCGCTCCTGCTCGGGGCTGTAGAGCGGGCGGGGCGGCAAGGGCTGGGCAGCCGTTGGTTCGCGTGCGCCTTCGATGGTGCGCAGGCGAAGCTGGGTTTCGATCTGCTGTTGACGCGCTTGGTCCGCATTCGACTGCGCCTGAGAACGCAGACGGTCGTTCTCGTAGCGGTGCTGGTCGGCGATCGCGGCGGGGACCCCGCCCGGATAGGCGCCATAGGGGCGGCCGGCCTGCGGATAGGTTTGGGCCAACGCCGGTGTGGCGGCAGCGGCCAACAGGGCGGTCAGGGTCAGGAGCGATCGCATGGACACGATGTGGGGACGCGCGCCATCGCCGCCAAGCGGAGCCGCAACCCTTTGAGCCGCCGTGGGTTCATCGCGCCGAACCCCCTTTACGAACGGAGCATTCCTCATGGCCCAATCCCTTTCCGGCAAGACTGTCGCCATCCTCGCGACCGACGGCGTCGAGCTGGTCGAACTGAATGAACCGATGAAGGCGCTGAAGGATGCGGGCGCGGTGGTCGAGATCGTGTCGCTGAAGGCCGGCCAGTTCCAGGGCTTCGACCATCTGACGCCCGGCGACAAGGTCACGGCCGACAAGGCGGTGGCGGCGGTGGACGCCTCGGCCTATTCCGCCCTGCTGCTGCCGGGCGGGGTGGCGAACCCGGACCTGCTGCGGGCGGACGAAGACGCAGTGAAGTTCGTTCAGGCCTTCTTCGACGCCGGCAAGCCGGTCGCCGCCATCTGTCACGCGCCCTGGCTGCTGATCGAGGCGGGCGTGGTCGAGGGGCGCACGATGACGTCGTTCGAAAGCCTGCGCACCGACCTGAAGAACGCCGGGGCCAATGTGGTCAATGAAGCGGTGGTGGTGGACCGGGGCCTGGTGACCAGCCGCTGCCCCGACGACATTCCCGCCTTCAACGCCAAGATGATCGAGGAGTTCGCCGAAGGCCGCCACGAGGGCCAAGCCGCCGCTTAAGGCATCGCCCAGACGGAGGACCGCTTGATCTCCTGGTCCTCCAGTTCGCGTGAGGTCGGGACGCGGTATTCGGCCAGGAAATCCAGGCCCGTGCGCGGGAAATATGTGCGTCCCGGATCGCCGATCAGGACCCGCGTGCCCCTGGCGCGGGCCTGGTCCAGCCAGGCCAGAACGGCGTCGGTCATCGGGCGCTCGTAGCAGATGTCGCCCGCGCAGATGACGTCCACATCCGGCGGGGCGGCGTCCAGCAGATTGGTCTGGGTGAAGTCCAGCGTCACGCCGTTCGCCGCGGCGTTGGCGGCGACGGCGGCTTGGCAGAAGGGATCGATGTCGGCGCACAGGACATGGGTCGCCCCCGCCTTCATCGCCGCCACGCCGACCAGACCCGAACCGGCGGCGAAGTCCAGCACGCGCTTGCCGACGACCTCATGCGGATGATCCAGCAGATACCGGCTCAGAGCCTGACCGCCGGCCCAGGCAAAGGCCCAGAAGGGCGGCGGCACCCCCAGTTCGCCGAGCTCTTCTTCCGTCAGCCGCCAGATCGGCGTGATCTCGTCGGCCAGCCACAAAAAAATCTCGGGCGCGTGCGGCACGGGCTGAAGCCGGGTGTTGTCACGGATGAAGGCGGCGGGATCGAGGACGGTCATTCCGGCTGGCGCGTAACAGCCTTCAGCACGCTGGCATAGCCGGGTGCGACCTCCATCGCCTCGGCTTGCGGCTTCGCACGAATGGCGCGGTGCAGGCGCGGCAGCTTCCAGCAGGGCACATGCATGAACAGGTGGTGCTCGGCGTGGAAGTTGACCCAGTAGGGCGCGATGAAGGCGCGTTCCCACAGGCTGGCCTTGGTGGTGCGAGCGGCGCGAAAGGGGTCGGCCGACGAACCCTCGACGCAGGCGTGTTCGGCGATGTTTCGCAGGCGCGTAACCATCGGAAACCACGTCGCCATCGGCAGCAGCCACAACACGAAAAAGGCCCACCAGACGCCAGCGGCGATGAAGCCCGCCAGCAGGACCGCATTGAAGGCGAGGAAGGGCAGGACGGATCGGCCCGTCACGATCGCCTCATAGTCATGGGCGCCATCATCTCGGGGGCCGCTTGAGCGCGCTTTGGCCAGCGGCAGCAGCACCCGCTGCTTGAAGAAGGTCTGGCCCGTCAGGTCGCGGATCAGCTTTCGGCGCAACGAAGCCGGACTGACGGGAAAGGGCGCCGACAGCATCAGATCAGGATCCTCGGCCTGCTGGGCGAAGCGATGATGCGTCAGGTGATAGGGACGATAGGCCTTCAGGCTGGCGCCGATCGGCACGGCGCATAGCCAATGGCCGAGAAAATCGTTCAGACGGTTCGACTTCGACAGGCCGCCATGCGCCGCTTCGTGCATCAGAATGGCCAGACCCAGCTGACGCGTGCCGACGATCATTATGCACAGCGGGATCAGCCAGGGGATCAGGACGCCGGCGAGAACAGCCAGGGCGATCACCGCCCAGCAGTGGACCACTAGCAGGGGGCCGGCCCAGGCCGAGCGCATTTGAAACGGCGTCCACTCCTGGGGTGTGAACAGGGCCGACGGGGCGATGCGCGGGGCGGCGGACATGAGACGAGTCTAGCCCCAGACGCGCGTCTGGAAAAGCGACGCAAGAATGTTGGGCGTGCCTGACAAAAAGTCAGGTTGACATGACATTCTGTCGGTGTCAGGTTGTCCTTACACAAGGAGAGCCGATATGTTCACCGCCTGGAAGACCGGAACGCCTGCGCATCGACGCTACATCATTCGCACGATGGCTTTCTCTGCGCCCTATGTCGCGATCTGTATCGCCATGATGACGACAGCCGCGTTCGACGATTTGATGGGCAAACCGACGGCCTGGGTCCTGGCGGCGGCGGTGTCGGCCCCGGTGATCGGGCAGATTTGGGCGACCCTGGCGCTGATGCGCGAGAGCGACGAGTTCGTGCGCGGCGTGACCGCCAAACAGTTCATCGTCGCCGCAGGGCTGGCCATGGCCGTCGCCACCTTTTGGGGCTTTGGCGAGAGTTTCGCCGGCGCGCCGCATATGCAGACCTGGCTGATCGTTCCGGTCTTTTGGGGGCTGTACGGCGTCGTTTCGCCCTTCATCCGGAGCAGCCGATGAAGAACCGTCTGAAGCTTCTACGCGTCGAGCGCGGCTGGACCCAGGAACAGATGGGTCAGGCGCTGGGGGTCTCGCGTCAGGCGGTGATCGCCCTGGAGACCGAGCGGCACGATCCGTCGTTGGACTTGGCCTACCGGATCGCCGCCGTGTTCGAGCGGCCGGTCGAAGAGATCTTTGAGAACCCGCACGTGGGCTGACCGAAAAGTCAGAATAACCTTACAATTGGAGACTGTGATGTCGAACGTCATTCGCCCTTGCCGGGGCGTCTTCGCCCCGTCGCGCCTTGCCATCATCCTAGGCGTTGTGATCGCCTGCGCCGTGGCCAGCGATCAGGTCCGAGCCCAAGCCGCGCCACCTGTGGCTTCCTCCGCCGCGCCCTTCACCTCCGACCGGCTGTCGGTCGAGGTGGTGGGCCAAGGCCCTGACGTGATCCTGATCCCCGGACTGGCGTCTTCGCGTGAAGTGTGGCGCGCGACAGCGGATCGGCTGAAGGCGACGCACCGCGTGCATCTGGTGCAGCTGGCAGGATTCGCCGGCGAACCCTGGACGCACGGCGACGGCGCCTTCGTCCAGCCCGAGGTGGATGAACTGGCGCGCTACATCCGCCAGGCGCGGCTGGATCGGCCCGCGGTGATCGGCCATTCGATGGGCGGTCTGAGCGGACTTCTGCTGGCGCAACAGCAGCCGGATCTGGTCGGACGGGTGATGACGGTCGACTCGCTGCCCTTCTACAGCGCCATGTTCGGCCCGACCGCGACGGCAGAGAGCGCAAAGCCTTTCGCGGATCAGGCGGCCAGCATGATCCTGTCGGCGGACACGGCGAGCTTCCGCACCCAGCAGGAGGCGACGGCGCAGGGCCTGTCGCGCACCCCGTCGGAACAGGCGCGGATCGTGGCGTGGTCGCTGGCGACCGACCGTCATGCGATGGCCTCGGCGATGAAGGATGTGATGACCACCGATGCGCGGCCGGGGCTGGCGGCCATGACGACGCCGGTGACGGCGCTTTACGCCGCCGATGCCGACGGCGGGGCGCCGGCGGCGATGGCCGATGCGATGTGGACGCGAGAGTATGCGGCCTTGCCCGGCGTGACCCTGATCCGCGTCGATGGCTCGCGACATTTCATCATGGCCGATCAGCCCGAGCGGTTCGCCGAACTGATCGACGCGTTTCTGGCGAAGTGAGCCTGGAAGATCCTCCCCCCCCAAACGGGGGAGGATTGGTTCAGCCGTTCTTCGGCGTCACGTCGCCGGCCTTGACCGGGACGCCGTCGAACTGGTCGGCGTAGGCGGGGTTGAGCAGGGCGCGGAAGACGCTCTGCGGCAGGGCGATCCAGTAGGGGCCGTCCGAATAGGGGCCGATCTGGTACGGCCCCATCAGGAAGGTCACGCCGCCCGCCTTGCCCGGCGTCGCGCCAGGCGTCAGGACGAACGGGGTCGAGACGGCCTTGGGGCAGGTCCACATCTTGCCGTCCAGGGTCGCGGCCTCCGAGCCCGGCGACCGGGCCTGTTTGGCGGCGTTGGCGGCGGCGCACAGGGCCTTGTCCAGAACCGACAGGTCGGCGCCCGGCCGGAACAGGTCGGCGAAGCCCAGCCGCTTGTTGGTCGTCTTGTCCCAGATCACGGCGTCGAAGCTGGTGTTGGGATGTGCGCCGCCGGTGAACTCGAAATCTGTGCGGGCCAGGCTGACCAGTTTGCCAGTCTCGGCGCCGGGCGCGAAGGCGATGGTCTTTTCATAAGGGTTCGGGCCGCCGCCGGCCTCGCTGAGATCGGCCTGAGCGCCTTCCTCGAACTGCTTCAGGTCGCGCACCGTGTCGGCATAGAGGGCGGCGTGCAGGGCAGGCGTGGTCTTGATCGCCTGCGGCAGGGTCAGTTTGACGGCGGCATAGGGGGTCTTGCTGTCATAGCCGACGGGGGTGTTCGACATGGCCGGCGCAGCGGCCGGGGCCGGCGCGGCCGGCGCCTGGGCCTTGTCTTCCTTGCGCTGGCAGGCCGCCAGAGACGCGCAAAGCGTGGCGGCGACAGCGGCGGACAGCAGCAGGGTGCGGGCGGTGCGCGACATGGGAAACTCCATCATCGGGGGATCACAGGGAGATTGAGCCAAGGGCGATAGCGGCCAGCAGGATCAGACCGGCCTCGCGATTGGACTTGAACAGTTTCAGCGCCAGGGCGTCGTCGTTGCGGTCCAGCCGGATGACCTGACACGCCAGATGGACGGCATAGATCACCAGACAGAGCCAGAACAGCGGCCCAAGCCCCGCGGCGAGGCCGGTCAGGGCGGCAAGGATTACTGTCAGGCCATAAAAGACCGCCACGCCCGGCTGCACGGCTGAGGCCAGGCGACGGGCCGAGGATTTCACGCCGATCATGGCGTCGTCCTCGATGTCCTGAAGCGCATAGATGGTGTCGTAGCCCAGGGTCCAGAAGACGCCGCCGATCCACAGCAGGACGGCGGGAATATAGGCCTGCCAAGCTAGTGCGATCGCATGGCCGCTGTTGCCGGCGGGTGACCATAGGAATGGCCGGAACTCGCCGGCGAGATCGGCGGGCAGCAGCAAGGCGGCCGTCGCCAAGGGCAGGGCGGCGGCGAACCCCATCAGGGCACCCCAGTTGAACGTCAGGCCAAGCCAGGCCTGGGGCCACCAGGTGATCCGCTTCATGAAGGGATAGGCCGCGACCAGGCCCAGCGACCCGACGCCCAGCCCGATGGCGACGGTCGGCAGGGTGAGCAGGATCAAAAGGCTGACCAGGCTGCACGCGACGACGAAGGCCCAGGCCTGTTTGACCGAGATGCGGCCGGACGGGATGGGTCTCTGGGCGGTGCGGGCGACTTGTGCGTCGAAATCCCGATCGACGATGTCGTTGAAGGCGCACCCCGCCGCTCGCATCAGGCAGGCGCCGATGCCGAAACCAACGAACAGCCACAGATCATAAAAGCCGGGGCTTTGCCGATACTGAGCCAGGGCCAGCGCGATTCCCTGCCAGCCGGGCAGCAGCAGCAGCCAGATGCCGATGGGCCGATCGAACCGCCCCAGCTTCAACCACGGCTTTAGCCCCTCCGGCGCATGCCGATCGACCCAGTTGGCGCCGGCGTCGGGGAGGGGAGCGAAAGTCATGCGGCTGACTTAGCGCGTAGGGCCCGAGGGGTGAAGGCGCCGCTCCCCGTTTCCAAAGCGGGCGCACAGAAAAAGGGGCTGGAGGGCCCAGCCCCTTTCCACGGTGATCGGCGCGACCGTCAGTCCTGATAGACGTCGCCGGAGCCGGAGACGGTGCTGTTCAGGTTGGCGGGGCGGGTGGCCAGGGCCACGTCGCCGGAGCCGGCGATGGCGACCTTGACGTCGCCGGTCGGGGCGATGCGGGCGTCGCCGGAGCCGGCGATGTCCACCCAGGCGTCGCGGGTCGCCAGGTCGCCCAGGGACGCATCGCCCGAGCCGGCGATGTCCAGCTTCAGCTCGTCGGTGCGACCCGAGGCGGTGACCTCGGCCGAACCGGCGATGTCGACCGTCAGCGACGGCTGGTCATAGCCGGTGATCTGCAGGTCGCCCGAGCCCTCGGCGTTGAAGCGGTTCACCTTGGGCGCGGTGATGACGACCTTCAGTTCGTCGCGCTCGGAGCGGGCGGAGAAGTTGCCGTTGCTCCAGCCGAACACGACCCGCTCGTCGCCGTCGCCCAGATCGAGGCGGCCGTCGACCAGACGGACCCGGTCGGTCAGACCCTTGGGCCCGGTGATGACGACGGTGTTGGCGTCGCCCTGGACATAGTCGACGTCAATGCTGGAATCGACGGTCAGGGTCTCGCCGCCGGTCCAAGGCAGGGTGCGGGTGGTCAGGGGGCCGAGGTCGTCGGTCCCGCCGCCCTTGACCCGCTCGAAGCGGATGGTCTCGCCGTCCTGGTCCTTGATGGTCCAGGCCCAGCCGTGGCGCTGGAGGTCATGGCCGCCGATCGCCAGCGCGCCGCCGACGGTGACCAGGCACAGCACCAGGGCGGCGCCGGCGATGATGAACAGGGTGCGGATCATGCCGAGGCTCCCGAGGTCGAGGTGGATTGAACGCTGGTCGGCTCAAGCGCCGGCTTCAGCAGGCGGTAGTGAAGGCGGGCGAACCAGACGACGCCGTTCACCAGCCAGATGGTGAAGATGGTCAGCAGGGCGCCGATGAAGACGGCGCCGGCCATCAGGCCCAGCCCCATCAGGATCGCCGCGAACGGCCCGCCGGGGAAGCCGGCGAAGGGACCCGCGACCATGATCACGCCGCCGCCGATGAACAGGCCGATGGCGGCGATGAAGAAGCCGAACACGGTCCCGATCACGCCCATCAACAGGGGCAGGAGGATCAGGATGTCCAACGCACCCAGGCCCAGGACCGCGAAGACGGCGCCGGCGGCGGCGGAGGGGTTCTTCTCCTGATGCCAGCGCTGGATGCCGGCCTCGGCCTTCAGTTCGCGAGCCAGGCGGACCGGATCGCCGAGCGCGGAGGCCACCTCGGCCTCGGTGCGGCCGGCGGCCAGGCCGTCGTCGAAATGGGTCTGATAGTCGGCGATGATGTCGTTTGCGGTCGTGGTCGGCAGGCCGACGAGGCCTTCCTTCAGACGATCGATGAATTCGGCGCGCGTCATTGAGCGGCTCCCTGATCGGCGTCGTTCGCCACGATGGCGTCGACGGCCTTGGTGAAGGCGGACCATTCGGCAGTCTGGGCGGCGAGGGCCCCCCGGCCCGCTTCGGTCAGTCGGTAGTATTTGCGTGACGGCCCGGCGGAGGATTCGACCAGATAGGTCTCGACCTGTCCTTCGGACTGCATGCGGCGCATCAGGGGGTAGATTGTGCCTTCCCCCATATCGATCGCGTCCGACAGGCGGCTGGCGATCTCGTAGGCGTAGCTGTCCGCCCGGTTGAGAAGGGCCAGGACGCAAAGCCCCAACACGCCCTTCTTCAGCTGTATCTCGATAGTTTCTGGCACCTCGGCTCTCCCGTTGATGACCATTGACTACGACAAGGTATCTTGTGACGCAAGGTAGCTATCGAAACATGACAGCGATTTAATCGAGGCCGGCTGAAGGCGGCTTTGCGGCCTGAGCGCCGTTGATCGCTTGGCAAGCCGAAAGCGATCCGATAGGTGACCGAGAACGCCGGGCGTGGGAATCGCGCCAGCGTGATCTCTTGCGAGCCATTCGCAAGTATCTGCTGCATAACGGTTTTACGGGGAAGTCTCATATGGGGATGGGCAAGCGAGCCCAAGGGACGTTGAAGAAGGCCGCGACTTGCGCGTCCTCCATCGTTCTGGGCGCCGGACTGGCGATGTTCGCTGCGGCGCCGACGTGGGCGCAGGACCTGATGGGTCAGCCGACCCCGGGCGGCATCACGCTGCAACCGGCGGCGTCGCCGCTGAAGCATGATGCGCACTTCTTCCACGACGTGATCCTGATGCCGATCATCACGGCCATCACCCTGCTGGTGCTGGGCCTGCTGGCGTGGATCGTGTTCCGCTACAACAAGAAGGCCAATCCGACGCCCGCGCGCTGGAGCCACAACACCACGATCGAGATCATCTGGACCGTGCTGCCGGTGCTGATCCTGGTCTTCATCTCCCTGTTCTCGTTCCGCCTGCTGTTCGCCTATCACGACATGCCGTCGCCTGACCTGACGGTGAAGGTGACCGGCAACCAGTGGAACTGGGCCTATGAGTATCCGGACCAGGGCGTCGCGGAATACATCTCCAACATGCTCCCGGAAGAGGAAGCCAAGGCCAAGGGCGTGCCCTATCGCCTGGCCGCGACCGAGCCGATGGTCGTGCCGGTCGGCAAGACGGTCCAGCTGGTCATCACCGCCTCGGACGTCATCCACGCCGTCGCCCTGCCGGCGTTCGGCCTGAAGACCGACGCCGTTCCCGGCCGCATCAACACCACCTGGTTCAAGGCCGAGCGCACCGGCGTCTTCTATGGTCAGTGCTCGGAACTGTGCGGCGTCGACCACGCCTTCATGCCGCTGGAGATCCGGGTCGTGACCCAGGCCCAGTTCGAGCAGTGGATCGCCTCCAAGGGCGGTTCGATGACGCCCAAGGTCGCCGCGCCCGCCGCGGCTCCGGCTACAGCCGCTCCCGCGCCCGCCGCCGATGCCGCGACCCCGGTCGCCGCCCCCGTTGGCGCCACCGCCGACCAACCCGTTCCCGCCGCGGCGTCCGCCGCGCCGGCCGCCCAGTAAGAGGCGAACAGAGACACATGGCTGACGCTACCGTAACCCGCGACGCGACCCACCTCGGTCACGCTCACGACGACCACCATCACGACCACAAGCTGGGCTTCTTCACCCGCTGGTTCCTGTCGACCAACCACAAGGACATCGGCACCCTGTATCTGATGTTCGCCATCATGGCGGGCATCGTGGGCGGCGCTCTGTCGGGCCTGATCCGCTGGGAACTGGCCGAGCCGGGCATCCAGATCTTCAAGGAAGGCTCGTCGATCCAGCTGCTGGGTCTCGTGGAGCAGTCCAAGCACGGCTATAACGCCGTCGTGACGGCCCACGCCCTGATCATGATCTTCTTCATGGTCATGCCCGCCATGATCGGCGGTTTCGGCAACTGGTTCGTGCCGATCATGATCGGCGCGCCGGACATGGCCTTCCCGCGCATGAACAACATCTCCTTCTGGCTGCTGGTCGCCGCCTGGTGCCTGCTGATCCTGTCGATGTTCACCGACGGCGGACCGGGCAAGGGCTTCGGCGGGGGCTGGACGGCCTATCCGCCGCTGTCGACCACGGGCCACGTCGGCCCCGCCTTCGACCTGGCCATCTTCGCCCTGCACGTCGCGGGCGCCAGCTCGATCCTGGGCGCGATCAACTTCATCACCACCATCCTGAACATGCGCGCGCCCGGCATGACCATCCACCGGATGCCGCTGTTCGCCTGGTCGGTGCTGATCACCGCCTTCCTGCTGCTGCTGTCGCTGCCCGTGCTGGCCGGCGCCATCACCATGCTGCTGACGGACCGCAACTTCCACACCCACTTCTTCGATCCCGCCGGCGGCGGCGACCCGATCATGTACCAGCACCTGTTCTGGTTCTTCGGTCACCCGGAAGTGTACATCCTGATCCTGCCGGGCTTCGGCATCATCAGCCACATCGTCTCGACCTTCAGCCGCAAGCCGGTGTTCGGATATCTGGCCATGGCCTACGCCATGGTGGCCATCGGCTTCGTCGGCTTCATCGTGTGGGCCCACCACATGTACACGGTCGGCATGAGCATCAATCTGCGCGCCTATTTCATCGCCGCCACCATGATCATCGCGGTGCCGACGGGCGTGAAGATCTTCAGCTGGATCGCCACCATGTGGGGCGGCTCCATCAGCTTCAAGACACCCATGCTGTGGGCGATCGGCTTCATCTTCCTGTTCACCGTCGGCGGCGTGACCGGCGTGGTCCTGTCGAACGCCGGCATCGATTACAGCCTGCACGACACCTATTATGTCGTGGCGCACTTCCACTACGTGCTGTCGCTGGGCGCCGTCTTCGCGATCTTCGCGGGCTTCTACTACTGGTTCGAGAAGATGTTCGGCGTGAAGTACAACGAGTTCCTGGGCGCGACCCACTTCTGGATCATGTTCGTGGGCGTGAACCTGGTGTTCTTCCCGCAGCACTTCCTGGGTCTGCAGGGCATGCCGCGTCGCTACATCGACTATCCGGAAGCCTTCACCCTGTGGAACCACGTCTCGTCGATCGGCTATGCGATCACGGCGGTCGGCGTGCTGGTCTTCCTGATCATGCTGGCCGAGGCGGCGATCCGTCGTCGTCCGGGCGTGGACAATCCGTGGGGCGAAGGCGCCACGACCCTGGAGTGGACCCTGTCCTCGCCGCCCCCGGCCCACCAGTTCAACGAACTGCCGGTCATCAAGGCGGAAGAGCACTAAGCCTTTCCAGCGATATGAAATCGAAGGCCGCTCTTTCCGTCGGAAGGGGCGGCCTTCTTCATTTGGGTATGCTATGCGGCCCTCACCGATGACCGAAGTTCAGACCCGCCCCGCCATCTCGACCGCCCAGCCGGAGGATTTCTTCCAGCTGCTGAAGCCGCGTGTGATGTCGCTGGTGGTCTTCACCGCTGCGACCGGGCTGATCGTCGCGCCCGGATCGGTCAATCCGCTGGTCGCGGCCATCGCCATCCTGTGCATCGCCGTGGGCGCAGGGGCGGCCGGGGCGCTGAACATGGCGCTGGAAGGCGAGACCGACGCCCTGATGCGGCGCACGCGCGGCCGGCCGGTGGCGGCGGGACGTGTGCGCAAGAACGACGCCATGGCGTTCGGCGTCATCCTGAGCCTGTTCTCGGTCATGCTGCTGGGGATGAACACCAACTGGCTGGCGGCCGGTCTGCTGGCCATGACCATCGTCTATTACGCCGGCTTCTACACCCTGCTGCTGAAGCGGCGGACGCCCCAGAACATCGTCATCGGCGGGGCGGCGGGCGCCTTTCCGCCCGTGATCGGCTGGGCGGCGGCGACGGGCCATGCGCCGTGGCAGGCGTGGCTGCTGTTTCTCATCATCTTCCTGTGGACTCCGCCGCACAGCTGGGCGCTGGCGCTGTATTCGGCCGGCGACTACGCCAAGGCGGGCATTCCGATGATGCCGGTGGCCAAGGGCGCAAAGTCCACGCGGTTGCAGATCCTGCTCTACACCCTGGTCTTCGTGCCGGTCGCGATCGCCCCCGCCTTCGCGGGCCTGGGCGGGATCATCTATCTGGTTGTGTCGGTCGCGGGCGGCCTGGGCTTCCTGGGCTTGGCGGTGCGCCTTTATCGCTCGCGCGCGGGCGACGAGCCGGACAAGGCCGAGGCCGTGGGACGCGAGGCCGCATTGTATGACGTCAAGGTCCAGGCCAAACCGGCGCGGGACCTGTTCGCCTTTTCCATCCTCTATCTGATGGCGCTGTTCTCGGCGCTGCTGGTCGAGGCCCTGTCCGGTCTGGGAGCGTAAAACCATGCGTCTGACGCCTGAGGAACTTCGCGCGCGCAAGCGTCGCAACGTCTGGATCGCCTCGGCGCTGGTGGCCTTCATCGTGCTGGTCTTCGCCACCACGGTGCTGCGCCTGCAACAGAACCAGGCGGCCGAGCGCGCGCTGGCGACGGCGGTGGAGACGTCCCAACCATGAAGGCGGGCCGCAAGAATCTGATCGCCATCATCTGCGTCTTCGGCGTGATGGGAATGACCGGGGCGGCGTTCGCGGCGGTGCCGCTCTATCGGATGTTCTGTCAGGTCACGGGCTTCGGCGGCACGACGATGAAGGCCGACAAGGCCTCCGACACCGTGCTGGACGAGACGGTCATGGTGCGGTTCGACACCAATGTGCGCGGCGTGCCGATGACCTTCCGCGCCGAGCAGTCGACCCAGCGGGTGCGGATCGGCGAGACGGGCCTGGCCTATTTCGACGTGACCAACACCTCGGACAAGCCGATCCAGGTGCGCGCCAGCTACAATGTCTCGCCCGAGCAGACGGGGCCGTATTTCCAGAAGCTGCAATGTTTCTGCTTCACCGACCAGACGCTGGCGGCGGGCGAGACGCGCCAGTTCCCGGTCCAGTATTTCATCGCCCCGGAACTGGCCACGGACCGTGAGGCCAAGGGCGCGCGCGACATCACCCTGAGCTACACCTTCTACCCCTCTGTGGACGCGCCCAAGGCGTGACTTCGAAGCCGGGC
Organism: Brevundimonas sp. SPF441; assembly: GCF_009661015.1. Taxonomy (NCBI): domain Bacteria; kingdom Pseudomonadati; phylum Pseudomonadota; class Alphaproteobacteria; order Caulobacterales; family Caulobacteraceae; genus Brevundimonas; species Brevundimonas sp. SPF441. The sequence goes on from NZ_WJWX01000006.1 coordinate 74,274, forward strand.
GTGGACTTTCCCGGCGTCGGCTGCGGCCTGGTGATCCAGCGCGCCGACGGGCGGGTGCTGCTGTGCAAACGGCTGAAGGCGCCCGAGGCCGGGTTCTGGAACATCGTGGGCGGCAAGGTCGACCTGATGGAGCGCTCCATCGACGCCGCGCGGCGCGAGGCCGAGGAGGAGAGCGGGCTGAAGATCGGCGCGGTCGATTTCCTGTGCCTGGCCGAAGAGATCATTCCGGCCGACGGCCAGCATTGGGTGTCGCTGATCTATGTCACCCGGGACTTCACCGGCGAGCCGACGCTGACCGAGCCGGACAAGCTGTCGGAGATCGGCTGGTTCGCGCTGGACGACCTTCCCCAGCCGCTGTCGGCCTTTTCGGCCAAGGCGTTCGCGGCGATGAACGGCTGATCGCACGGCGCCGTTCGCGTCGGCGCGCGTTTCATCTCCAGGTGCACGCTGCACGCGGAGACGGAGACGGAAGTTGCGCGGTCTGGATTTCACCAACTGGCACAGTCTGCTGCTGACCCTGGTCGGGCTGGCGCTCGTGACGCTGATCGGCATGGGCATCCGGCTGGTGATGATGTTCACCATCCAGCAGCGGCGCGAGCGGATGAACCGCCAGATCAATGAACGGCTGAAGACCCTGATCGCCGCCTACAAGGTGCTGGGCGGGTCTTTCACCGGCGACCTGACCGTCGATCCGACGCACAAGCGCGACCTGAGCCGCCGCAACGTCTCGCAAGGCGAGGCGGGACTGGATCTCAGCGCCGAGGCGACGGCGGGGTCGGACCGGACCCGGCGTATCCGCGACGCGGTCGAGGCCAGTCTTGCGGATATCATCCTGCTGGGCACCGAGGACCAGGTGTGGCTGGCGCAGCAGGCGGCGCGTGAACTGGTCGCCGGGCGGCCGGTGCGGACGCATGATCTGGTCGTTTCGCTGCGCGACTTCATCCGCCAGGCGCTGGACCTGGCGCCCGTGCCGACCGGACCGGACATGCCCTTGCAAGGCCCGACGCGCCCGTCCTCGACCGGAGGCCGCGGCTCAGTCGCCGGCGCAACGGGCGGCCGTGGCGAGGGCGGCATGGGCGCAGGCATGGGCGCAGGGATGGGCGGCGGTGGAATGGGCATGGGCGGCGCATTGGCCGACAGCCCGGACGATCCCGCCGATCCAATGGCCCGCAAGGGCTGAGCCCCGTCCGCATGCCCGAACAAGGCGGAAAGACGGCGTGGCTCTGGCGTCGGGGAAAATCGAACGCTATAGCCGCTATAACAACCGACTCTGGCCGACGAAGAGACGCGATTCATGGCTGACGCCCACGCCACTCCGCAGCACGACTACCACCTGGTGGCGCCTAGCCCCTGGCCGCTGGTGTCATCGGTCGCTGCGACCATCATGTTCATCGGCGCGGTGATCTGGATGAAGGGCCTGGCCCCGGCGGACGGCGGCCCGATCGCCGCCAACTTCCTGGCGGAAGGCAAGCCGGGCGTCTTCTTCGCCGGTCTGGCTGGCGTGCTGATCTCGGCCTTCTGCTGGTGGGCGGACGTCATCAAGGAATCTAAGGCGGGCGACCATACGCCGGTCGTGTCGCTGGGCCTGCGCTACGGCATGATCCTGTTCATCGCGTCGGAGGTGATGTTCTTCGTCGCCTTCTTCTGGATGTTCTTCGACATGGCCCTGTTCCATGAATCGCGGGCGCTTACGCCGGAAGTCAGCACCTGGGCCGACACCGCCAAGGCCTGGTCGACCTGGCCGCCCAAGGGCGTCGAGGTTCTGTCGCCGTGGCAACTGCCGCTGCTGAACACCGTGACCCTGCTGCTCTCGGGCTGCACCGTCACCTGGGCCCACCACGCGATCCAGGTCGGCGACCGCAAGGGCGCCAAGCTGGCCCTGATCATCACCGTGGCCCTTGGCGTGCTGTTCACCTGCGTCCAGGCCTATGAGTACAACCACATCCTGCACGAGAAGCTGTTCTTCAACGACGAGGCCGTGAACTCGGGCCTGTATGGCTCGATCTTCTTCATGGCGACGGGCTTCCACGGCTTCCACGTCCTGATCGGCACCATCTTCCTGGCGGTCTGCCTGATCCGCCTGCTGAAGGGCGACTTCACCCCACAGAAGCATTTCGGGTTCGAGGCGGCGGCCTGGTACTGGCACTTCGTGGACGTGGTTTGGCTGTTCCTGTTCGCCTTCGTCTATGTCGTCTTCGGTTGATCCAAGACGGCCCTGAAGACATCGCAGCGGCGCGGGACGAGGAATCGTCCCGCGCCGTCGTCGTTTCCGATACGCCGGTTCGGTGGACGCTGCGGGGGCGTTGTCCCCGGTGCGGCCAGGGCGCGTTGTTCGCGGGCTTTCTGAAGGTGGCGCCCGGCTGCACGGCCTGCGGTCTGGACTATTCCACCATCCAGACGGGCGACGGCCCCGCCAGCTTCATCATGCAGATCGCCGGATTCATCGTCGGCTTCTCGGCCCTTTTCGTCGAAATCAAATACCATCCGCCCATGTGGGTGCATCTGATCGTCTGGCTGCCGCTGGTGGTCGCCCTGTCGCTGGCCCTGATGCGGCCGGGCCGGGGGCTGATGATCGGGCTGCAATATCGGAACCAGCGATGAAGCGTTTCCCCTGGATCCTGACCCTGCTGACGGCGCTGGCCCTGATCCTGCTGATCGGGCTGGGCGTGTGGCAGGTCGAGCGGCTGAAGTGGAAGGAAGGGCTGATCGCGGCGGCCGATGCGGCGGCGGCGAAACCGCCCGCGCCGCTGGAGCAGGTGCTGGCGGAAGGTGATCTGGAGTTCAGGAAGGCGTTGATCGTCTGTCCGGGCCTGGCCAGCGCGCCCTTCGTCGAGCTTCAGAGCATCCATGACGGCGAGGCCGGGGTGCGGCTGATCTCGGCGTGCAAGCCGGCGGGGACGGATTTCACCCTGCTGGTCGATCGTGGCTTTGTCGGCGACGGCGTGACGGCGCGTCCGCGCGTGCTCGAAACCACCCTGCCGCTGGTGATGGTCGGAGAGTTCCGCACCTTCGACAAGCCCGGCGCCATGAGCCCCGCGCCGCGCGACGGCCGCTTCTACGCCCGCGACACGGCGGCGATGGCCAAGGCGCTGAACGTCACCGGCCCGGTCCGGCCCGAGGCCGTGTTCGCCATCACCGCCGTCAATCCCGAGTTCCCGGCGCTCAGGCCGTCCGCGCCGCCCGCGGCCTTTTCCAACAACCATTTCGGATACGCCCTGACGTGGTTCGGACTGGCGATCGCGCTTGCGGGCTTCTATGTGGCCCTGCTTCGCCGTCGAATGAAGAAAGACGGTCCTCAAGCAGCCGCGCACCGCGTGCGCGGCGATAGGAAAGACTAAAGTCCTGACCGCTACGCTTCACACCCTGTCCAACGGCGTTCGCGTCATCTGCGATCCGATGCCGGGGCTGAAGACCCTGGCCGTCGTCGTCACCGTCAAGGGCGGGGCGCGGTGGGAGCCGCTGGATCGGTCCGGCTGGTCGCACCTGCTGGAGCATCTGGTGTTCAAGGGCGCCGGGGACATGGCCGCGCGCGAGATCGTCGAGCGGATCGAGGCCGAGGGCGGCACGATCAACGCCTCCACCGGATACGAGCGGACCAGTTTCGAGGTGCGGGGGCTGGACGGCTCGCTGCCGCTGGCGATGCAGGTGCTGTCGGACCTGGTGTTCCGCCCCACGCTGGACCCGGCCGAGATTGAGCGCGAGAAGGACGTGGTGGCCCAGGAGATCGCCGAGGCCTTCGACACGCCCGACGACCATGTGTTCGAGATGGTGCAGACGCGCGCCTTCGCCAAGCAACCGCTGGGCCGTCCGATCCTGGGCTCGGTCGCCAGCCTGAAGCCGGCCGACAAGACGTCGGTCGAGGCGTGGCGCGCGCGGCTGTATTCGCCCGACCGGATGGTGGTGTCGGTCTCAGGCGCGGTGGACGAGACCGAACTGCTGGCCCTGGCCGAGCGCTGGTTCGGCGATGCGGTGACGACGCCGGCCGATGCGCCCGCGCCGGCCGCCTTCGTCGGCGGCCATGCGAAGCTGACGCGCAAGATCGAACAGGCCAATCTGGTGTTCCAACTGCCGGCGTTGTCCGCGACCGATCCGGCGCTTTCAGCCATGCGGCTGTTCGGCGAGATTCTGGGCGGCGGCATGGCCTCGCGCCTGTTCCAGAGCGCGCGCGAGGAGCGGGGCCTGGCCTACGCCATCGACGCCTATCAGGAGCCGTATGAGGATACGGGCGTGCTGGGCATCTACGCCGGGGCGGCGGCGGATCGGGCGAAAGAACTGGCCGAGGTCTCGGCGGCCGAGGTGCGGGCCCTGGCCGAGGTCGGTCCGACCGAAAAGGAGCTGTCGCGGGCGAAGGCTGTTATGAAGGCCGGCCTGTGGATGTCGGACGAAAACCCGATGAGCCGGGCCGGGCGCAACGCCGCCCAGACCCTGATCTTCGGGGCCCCACGCTCCAGCCTGTCGATGACCGAACAGCTGGAAGCCCAGACGATTGAGGATGTGCGCGCGGTCGGCGGCCGGGTGCTGGCCTCTGGCCAGGCGGCCAGCGCCGTCCTGGGTCCGAAGTCAGCCGCACCAGCAGGCGAAGCGTTCGCGGCGGCTCTGTTCGGGGGCTGAGGGAACGCGCCGGGGCGCGGATCGGTTATGCTGGCGCTTGAACCCGTCCAGCCCGGAGACCTTCCATGACCGTCCGCGTCGCCCTGATCGTCGGCAGCCTGCGCAAAGGCTCCTATTCGCGCGCCATCGGCATGGAGTTGAAGGCGCTGGCCGAGCCGGGGCTGGAGATCGAGTTGGTCGAGATCGGCGACCTGCCGCTCTATGACCCCGATCTGGAGACCGAGAACCCGCCGCCCGCCTGGGAGCGGTTCCGCGAGGAGGTGGCGACGACCGAGGCGGTGCTGTTCGTCACGCCCGAATACAATCGCTCCATTCCCGGCGCGCTGAAGAACGCGCTGGACGTCGGCTCGCGCCCCTATGGCCACAGCATCTGGCAGGGCAAGCCCGCCGCCATCGTCAGCGTCTCGCCCGGCGCCGTCGCGGCGTTCGGCGCCAACCACCACCTGCGCCAGCCGCTTGTGTTCCTGAACATGCCGACGATGCAGCAGCCCGAGGCCTATATCGGCAATGTCGCGGACCTGCTGGACGAGAACGGCAAGCTGAAGAAGGACGACACCAAGACCTTCCTGAAAAGCTTCACCGACGCCTTCGCCGCCTGGATCGACAAGACAAAGGCGTAGAGCGATTGGAGCCGCGGCCCTTCGATAACGATCAGTTCAGGGCCTCAGGCTGACGACGACCTTGCCCTTGGCGCGACCGGTCTCGATATAGGTCAGCGCTTCGTTCAGATCCTCGAACGGGAACGCGCGATCCAGCACGGGGCGGATGTCGCCGGCCTCGATCAAGGCCGTGATCCGGCTCAACTGTTCGCCGTCCGCCCGCATGAAGACGAAACTGTAGTCCACCCGACGCGCCCTCGCAGTTGCCCGGATCTTGCGGCTGCCCAGGCCGATGACCTGGCGGATGATCCAGTTCAGACCCTGGGCCCTGGCGAAGGCCGGATCGGGCGGGCCGGAAATCGAGATCAGCTTGCCGCCTGGTTTCAGCACATCCAACGACCGTTCCAGCGTCTCGCCGTCCAGGCTGTTCAAAACCACATCGTATCCTGACAGCACCTGGGCGAAGTCCTCGGTCTTGTAATCGACCACCACATCCGCCCCCAGGCTGCGGACCAGGTCCGCGCCCGCTGCGCTCGCCGTCGTCGCGACGCTGGCGCCCAGGTGTTTGGCCAACTGGATCGCGAGGATGCCAACCCCGCCGGAACCGGCGTGGATCAGAACCTTCTGGCCGGGCTTCAATCCCGCCCGATCCACCAACACCTGCCATGCCGTCAGCGCCGTCAGCGGCACGCCCGCCGCCTCTTCCATCGACAGATTGCGCGGCTTGGGCGCGACGTCGTCTTCCGCGATGGCGATATAGTCGGCGAAGGTTCCGATCCGGCCGTCGCGAGGTCGTGAATAGACCTCATCGCCGACTTTAAACCGTCGCACGGCCGCGCCGACCCGCACGATCTTGCCGGCCACGTCATGACCCAGAACCAGCGGCGTCTTGTAGGGAAGGATCGGTTTGAACGCCCCGTCCCTGATCTTTGAGTCCAGCAGGTTCAGCCCGGCGGCATGCACCTCGACCAGCACATCCTTGTCGCCGACCCTCGGTTCCGACGCCTCGCCCAATCGAAGCGTCGCCTTCTTGGCGTAATGGTCGAGGAAGAAGGCTCTCATCACGCGTCCGCCTTGTAGCGGGGGGCGGCGGTGACTTGCCCAAAACCGGGCAGCATGGCGAGGCGGGCGGCCTGGAAGGCGTCCCACTGGCCGGCGTCGTGCAGCGGCGGGATCGTCACCGGTTCGCGACGGTCGAAGCCGACCAGCGCGGCGTCCACCATCTCTCCGACCTCCATCATGGGGGGCAGTTGCGACGGATCGGCGCCGGCCCGGCTCCAGATTTCGGTGCCCGTGGCGGCCGGCAGCACGGCCTGGACATAGACGCCCTTGGGACCGAGTTCGAACGCCAGTCCTTGCGACAGGTAAAGGACAAAGGCTTTCGTGGCGCCATAGACCGTCTGACCGAACTCGGGGACCAGGCTCACCGCCGAGCCGACATTGATGATGGCGCCCTGGCCGGCCTCGACGAAGCGGGGCGACACCGCATGGGCCAGCCGCAGGACGGCCGTCGTATTCACCGCCACCAGCCGTGTGATGTCGGACGCGGCCTGGCGATCGAAGCGCCCCGCGACCGAAAGCCCGGCGTTATTCACCAGCACGCCGATGCGGGCGTCGTCGCGCAGTCGGGCCTCGACCACTTCGAGATCGGCGTTGTTTGTCAGATCGGCCTGGATGACGTCGACCGCCACGCCTGTCTCCCCACGAAGCCGCTCGGCCAGAGCGTCCAGCCGCGCCTTGTCGCGCGCGACGATCACCAGATCGTGGCCGCGCCTGGCGAACCGGTCGGCATAGGTCGCCCCGATGCCGCTGGAGGCGCCGGTGATGAGAACTGCGGGAAGGTCGGACATGAGAAGCTCCATTGCGATCTGATTATTCATGATCGCTATCATCTATGTTGCCAAATATGACCGCCATCATGTATGTGTCAATGGGTGAAAAGGAGATTGCGTCATGAAGGTCAGCCGCGAACAGATGAAGGCGAACCGCCAGCGCATCCTGACGGAGGCCGGCCGGCTGTTTCGCGCCAAGGGTTTCGACGCCGTCGGCGTGGCCGAGGTGATGCAGGCGGCGGGTCTCACGCACGGCGGCTTCTATGGCCATTTTTCGTCAAAGGACGATCTGATCGCCCAGACGGTGGCCCATGTGTTCGAGCCTTCGGACAGCGAGACCTCCGAAACGGCCGATCTTTCGGCCTTTATCGATGCCTATCTCTCGCCCAAGCACAGACAGGGTGTTGCGGCGGGATGCCCGACGGCGGCGCTCGTCTCGGATATCCGTCGCCAGGGGCCGGAAGCGCGCGAGGCTCTGACTTCGGGCGTTCGCGCTCAGATCGAAAGGATCGCAGCGACGATCACCGACACGCCTTCGGCTCAGGCGCGCCGTGACGCCACCGGTGCCTGGGCGACCATGGTCGGCGCAATGATCATGGCGCGTGCCCTGGATGATGACGCGCTTTCCGACCAGATTCTCCAGGACGCCCGTGACTGGATCGAAGTCCGTCTGCAGGGGCGCGGCGTCTGACCAAAGACCTAGAGATTGTCAGGGAGCGGGTCGCCGCCCCAATTGAAAACGGCGGCTCCGTGAGGAGCCGCCGTCGCCAGATCAGCTGTGACGCTGAAATCAGCCGATGGTTTGCAGCTGGCCAGCCGATTCCTTGCCCGAACGCTTGTCGCGTTCCAGCTCGTAGGAAACCTTCTGGTTTTCATCCAGGCCGCGCAGGCCAGCGCCTTCGACGGCCGAGATGTGGACGAAGACGTCCTTGCCGCCGTCGTCGGGTTGGATGAAGCCGTAACCCTTGGTCGGGTTGAACCATTTGACAGTGCCGGTAGCCATTTTGAGACCTCCGTTAGAAATTGACCGAGGGAACGTCCCTGCGGCCTGTCGGGTCTGAATGGGAGCGGCCTTGACTCGTGCGTTCGCAGAGAGAGTGGGCGTTACGCAGAGAGATCGACGAGCTCTATGTGCGCAGATATTCATGACAGATGCAAGCGCGGGCCGGGCGGGACGAAAATCCAATAATGGGAACGGTTTAGCTTGGCGCGCGTTATGAGAAGGTACGAAAGGCTTCCAACATGAACCGCACCCACGTCGTGGAGCGCGCCTACCAGCTCGCTCGGACCAACGATTGTCTGAACACCGGCGACGTCGTCAAGGCGCTGTCGGGCGAGGGCTATTCGGGCGCCGAAATCTCGCACTTCCAGGGCAGCTCGATCCGGGCCGACCTGAACCGCATCTGCAAGATGCCCAAGCCCGACCTCGAACCGACCTCCAACGCCGCCTGACGGCTCAATGCGCGCCGGCGCCGTCCGGCAGATGCATCTTCTCGAACCGCGCCACCCGCGTGACAAGGGTGCGGGCGGCGTCGTTCATGCCCAAGACCTGCACGTCCGCGCCCTGACGGCGGTAGCGGAAGACGACCTTGTCCACGGCGGCGACGCCGGTCAGATCCCACAGATGGGCGTCGCTGAGATCGATCTCGACGCGCGTGGGTTGGCCGTGATGCTCAAAGCTGGCGGCGAACAGATCAGCCGAGGCGAAGAACAGCTGGCCTGAGACGCGGTAGCGCAGGACGCCCGGTTCCGGCGTCGAAACCTCGGTCACGGCGATGGTCTCGCCGACCTTGCGCATGAAGAAGATCGCCGACAGCAGCACGCCCAGGATGACGCCCTTGGACAGGTCGTGGGTGGCGACGACGGTCACGGTCGTGGCGATCATGACGATGGACGACTGAAGCGGAGTGGAGCGCAGCTTCATCACCGATGACCAGTCGAAGGTGCCGATCGAGACCATGATCATGACGGCGACCAGGGCGGCCATCGGGATCTGAGCGACCCAGGTCTGAAGCGCCAGCATCAAAAACAGCAGGAACAGGCCGGCCCACAGGGTCGACAGACGCCCGCGTGCGCCGGAGGTGACGTTGATCATCGACTGACCGATCATGGCGCAGCCCGCCATGCCGCCGAACAGGGGCGACAGGACGTTGGCGATCCCCTGGCCGCGCGTCTCGCGATCCTTGTCCGACGGGGTATCGGTGATGTCGTCGATGAGATTCGCGGTCAGCAGGCTTTCCAGCAGGCCGACGAAGGCCAGGGTCGCCGAAATCGGGGCGATGATGACCAGCGTCTCCCACGTCAGGGGGACGGCGGGCAGGTGGAACATCGGCAGGCTGGTCGGCATCTGGCCCATGTCGCCAACGGTGCGCACATCCAGCTTCAGCACGATCACCAGGGCGCTGATGGCGACGATGGCGACCAGGGGCGAGGGCACGGCCTTGGTAAGGCGGGGGAAGCCGTAGATGACGACCAGGGCCGCCGCGACAAGGGCGTAGGTGATCCAGCCCCGACCGATCAGCTCAGGCATCTGGGCCAGGAAGATCAGGATGGCCAGGGAGTTGACGAAGCCGGTCATGACGCTGCGGCTGACGAACTTGATGTAGCGGCCCAGCTTCAGCAGGCCGATGACGATCTGGAACACGCCGCAGAGCAGCGAGGCGGCAAAGAGATATTCCAGGCCGTGGTCGCGCACGAGCGTGACCATCAGCAGGGCCATAGCGCCGGTCGCGGCCGAGATCATGGCCGGACGGCCGCCGACGAAGGCGATGGTCACGGCGATGACCACGCTGGCGTAGAGGCCGACGGCGGGATCGACGCCGGCGATGATGGAAAAGGCGATGGCTTCGGGGATCAGGGCCAGGGCCACAACGGTCCCCGCCAGAAGATCGCGGCGAGGATTGGCGAGCCATTGCTGGCGCGCGGAGGCGATGATGGACATTTCAGGATTTCATCTGGATGAGCCGCGCCCGATGGTTCGGTTGCAAGGCGGCTCGGTTTCCCAGCGGATCGGCGGCGGGGATAGCCACCCGTCGCCTGCGAACAGGGCCGGGTCCAAGGTGATGGCGTCCTGATGCGATGTTGCGCCGCGAAAAGCAAGCGTGAAGGCTAGACCAGTCCATCCATGGCCGGCGCTTCGGCAGCGCTGCCGGGGAAAACGCGGGCGTCCAGGGCGGCGCGGTCAAGGCCCATGTGATCGCGCAACACGCCCTTGAACACCGAACGGATATCCAGGGTCGGCGCCAGGTCGCGGTTCTCTAACAGGCGGTTGTCGGCCAGGGTCGGCCAGTCGCCGATGGGGCCGCCGCGCTTCACCGCCCCGCCCGCCAGCAGAAGCGAGGAGCCAGTGCCGTGATCAGTGCCCTGGGTGCCGTTGGCGCGGGCGGTGCGGCCGAACTCGGTGGCGACGATGACCGCCGTGCGCGACCAGGTCTCGCCCAAGCCGTTCTTCAGGCCCGTGACCAGTTGATCCAGTCCGGTCAGGCGGGTCTGGAGCTGCGCCCTCTGACCCGCGTGTGTGTCCCAGCCGTCCAGCGAGACGGCGACGATGTCGGCGCCCTCCGGTCCGGTCATCAGCTTGGCGACGGCCTGGCCCAGGCCCTGGACGTCGTTGCGGCGCAGGCGTTGGTCGCCGCCCTCCATGCTGACCAGCTGCTCGGTCGCCAGACCCCGCGCCAGGTTCTGGCCCAGCATCGGATCCTCGACATAGAGATCCTGAAGCAGGGAGGCGATGCGGTCGCCGTCGCGCACCAGACCGCCAGGCGCCCAGCTGGACACCGGGGCGTCGCCGCGCAGGATCAGGGGCGTCTGGGCGCCGATCGACAGGCCCTTCAGCGACGTTCCGCCCGCCGCGACGATGGCGCGGTTCAGCCAGCCGTCGGACTGCTGGCGCAGACCTTCGCCGCCGTTCTCCAGCACGTCCTGGGCGTCGAAGTGCGAGCGGATGCGCACGGGCAGGGCGACGGCGGGGGCGAACCGCATCTGACCCTGACCATAGAGGTCGTGCAGGCCCGCGAGCGCCGGATGCAGGCCGAAGCCTTCGCTCAGGGCCAGGGCACCATTCGCCTCGCCGGGCGCGGCGATGGCCAGACCGCCGCGCAAGGGGACGTAGTTCGGATCGGCGTAGGGCACGGTGACGGACAGGCCGTCCATGGCGCCGCGCGCGATGACGACGACCAGCTTGTTGGCGGGGCCGTTGGTCTGGGCGGCGACACGGCCGGCGAAGGCCAGGCCGACCCCGGCGGAGGCGGCAGCCAGCAGATGGCGGCGGTTCATATTGAGGGCGGTCATCGGCGTTGGAACTCCGGCGACATGAACAGAAGGGTGAGGGCCTCGGGCCGGCTTTCGGCGCGGGCCACGGCGAGCCGCGTGCGTTCGCCGAGGCGCGGGCCGAGGGCGGCGGCGGCGACCGCGTTCGGGTCGGCCGCCTGGGCCAGATCGGCGGCGGTGCGCGACCAGTTCAGCCGCTCGACCAGAGCGTCGGGACCGGCCCAGTCGGCGGCCGTGTCGGGCCAACCCTCGGGCGACGGGGGCGAGAACGGCGGCTGGCCCATGTCGAGCAGGGCCTGGCGCAACGGCTGGATCCGCTGAGGTCGCGTTCCCAGCGCGCGATGGGCCGAGACGATGAAGTCGTAGGGCGTCTTGATCTTGGCGGGCTGGGGCGTCCAGCTCTCGGGCGCGTCGACCAGGGCGCGGGCGACCTGGGCCAGATCGCCGCCGGAGCCGGTCCAGGCCGCTTCCAGCCGGGCGACCAGGGCGGGCGGCGGATCGTCGGCGACGAAATGGGCGGCGAGACAGCGCGACAGGCGTTTGGCCGTGGCCGGATGTCGGGCCAGGTCACGCAGTATGGCCTGACCCTGGGCCACGCCCGCCGCCGGATAGGTCTTGCCCATCACCGTGCGGGCGCCGGGTTCGTGGACATTGGCGCGGAAGACGAAGCCGTCGGGACCGGGCTCGGTCGGGGCGGCCATGTTGCGGGCTCGCTGAGGGCGACTGGGCTGACGCTGGTCGCGGGCGGCGGGGATGGACCAGCCGGTCAGGGCGCGGGCCAGTTCGGTGACGTCGCCCTGCGTATAGCCGCCGTCGGCGCCGACGGTGTGCAACTCCATCATCTCGCGGGCCAGGTTCTCGTTCAGCCCGGCATTGCGGCGCGCGCCGGCCAGGCTGTCGGGACCGACGGAGCGGGCTTGGTCCAGATAGAGCAGCATGGCGGGATGCTGTTCGGCGGCCAGGATCAGATCCTCGAACCGGCCGAAGACGTGGGGGCGGATGGCTTCGCGCTCGTACTGACCCACAAAGGCGCCGCTGGCGAACTTGGCGGCCGAGACGGTCAGGGCGTTCGACCAGAACAGGGCCCAGCGCTCGGCGAAGCCGTCGTCTGTGGTCGCGCCGAGCTGGGCGCGGGCCAGGAACTCCTGCGCCGTGTCCTGGGTGATGTCGCGGCGGGCGGCCTGACGGGCCTCGCGCCGGGCGACGGCTTGCGGATCGGCGGCGTCCGGCATGCCGGCAGTGGGGGCAGTGGAGGAGGCGGCGTCGGCCGTCGCCGGAGCGGCGGCGCGTCGGTCGCGACGAACCCGGCCGGCGTCGCTCTGATAGTCGATATATTGGGCGACGCGTTCAGCGGTGTCGGCGAACTGGCCGGACGGCCGAGGCGCGCCCTGGGGCCGAATCTGGCCCATGGCCCAGCCGCGCGGATCGGCGGCGATGCGGTCGATCTCGCCAGGCCGGGCACCGAGACCCAGGCGCGTCAGGGCGACGGCGGCGTCGGTCGGTGATGAAGCCATGGCCTTCTCCTCGTCCGTCCCCCGCACATTGTAACGCCTTCGGGCGAAAACTCCGTCGCGGGGTCGGATTTGAGGTTAGGCGACCAATCAGGCGGGTTGGGCCAGGCCGGCCTCCGCGTCCGCGATCAGGTCGCGGTCGTCGACCTGCCACGGGTGGAAGTCGGGTTTGTAGAAGGCCAAGTAGTCGCCGATCATCCGGCGATACAGGCCCGGCTTCAGCCACAGCCAGCGGAACAGGCCCAGACGCGCGCGCCAGCCGACGATGCCGTCTTGCTCCAGCAGCATGAAGGTCGTCTCGCGCACCGTGCGGGTGAACAGCAGCGTCGTCAGGAACATGGCCCAGCGTCGGATGCGCCAGCGCTTCAGCGGACTGAGGTCCCGGGTCGCGTGCAGGAAGACGTCATAGGCCACGCCCTTGTGCTCGATCTCCTCGATGGAGTGCCAGCGCCAAAGGCGAGCCAGGTCGTGGGGAGAGCCCTTCAGCAGCTCCGGATCGGCCAGCAGCCGATGGGCGAAGGCGGCGGTGAAATGCTCCAGCGCCATGGTCGCCGCCAGCTGGGCCAAGGCGGGACGGGCGCGGGCGATGTCGAGACGGGCGGTGACGTAAGCCTCGATCTCGGCGGTGTCGTAGCCGGCGCGTTCGGTGATGGCGTTGAAGGCCATGTGTTCGCGGGTGTGGGCGCCTTCCTGGACCGTGAAGGCGCGGATGTCGGCGGCCAGAGCCGGGGGCGCGTCCTTGGCGAACCGCTTGACCGACTGGATGAAGAACCGCTCGCCGTCGGGGAAGGTCAGGCTGAGGGCGTTCATTACGGCGGTGCCGAACGGGTCGCCGTTCAGCCACCAGCGTGGCGTCGGAGCCTCGCGGTCGATATGCAGGTCGCGCGGCTTGATCTGGAGGTCGGCGGGGGTGGCGGATTTCGCCATGGTTCTGCTCCTCGATTTCGAGCGGAGGATGGAGTTAACTGACATCAATGTCAACTAATAGTCCGGTGAAGCGACGCCGCGGGGCGGTGGCGCGCGAAGAGGCGCTGGAGGCGGCGCGCGACCTGCTGCTGTCCGGCGGCCCGGCGGCGGTGACGCTGAAGGCGGTGGGCGAGCGGATGGGCGTAGGCCACGCCAATCTGATCCATCATTTCGGCTCGGCGGCCGGGCTTCAGGGCGCGCTGATGGATGCGATGGTGCGCGATCTGGCGCAGCGAATCGAGGCTGGCCTGAACGCGGGAGTGGGAGAAGGGCGCGACGGCGTCGAGCCGGGGCGGCTGATGAGCGTGGTGTTTGACGCCTTCGGGCCGGGCGGCGCCTCTCAGATGGCGGCCTGGCTGGCGCTGGCGCGCGAGCAGGGCCGGGCCGAGAGCTTCGCCGAGGTGGTGCGCGATCTGGCCGAACGGCTGGCGGCCATGGCGCCTGATGATCCCAAGGCGGCCGAGCGGGCCAAGGCCCTGGTGGTGACCGCGGCCTATATGGCCTTCGCCGAGGGGCTGATCGGGGACATCCTGACGCCGATGCTGGGCGCGCCCGAGGGGCTGGGACGCGACCTGGCGCTGAAGCTGACCGCGACACTTTTGGCCGAACCGTAAGGTTCAGAGCAAATCTTGATGCTATAGTCCCCATCGATGGCGCTTCTGGACTGGATGAGCGATGTGGCCGGGCCCGTGGTCCGGGGGGACGGCGTGCTGCTGCGCCCGCCGCGCGCCGCCGACTACGCCGCCTGGTCCACGCTGCGCGACGGCTCGCGCGACTATCTGCAACCGTGGGAACCGGCCTGGCCCGAGGACGACCTGACCAAGGCGGCCTTCCGGCGCCGGCTGTCGATCTATGCGCGCGAGATGGAGCTGGGCAACGCCTGGCCCTTCTTCGTCTTCGTTCAGGACGGCAAGACCCTGGCGGGGGCGGTGACCCTGTCGAACGTGCGGCGCGGCGTCGCCGAGACGGGGACGCTGGGCTACTGGATCGGCCAGCCGTTTTCCGGCCAGGGCGTGGCGACGGCTGGCGTTCGGGCCGTTGTCGGCTACGCGTTCGACAAGCTGAGGCTGCACCGGCTGGAGGCGGCCTGTCTGCCCACCAACCACGGGTCGCGACGGGTGCTGGAGAAATCCGGCTTTCGCAACGAAGGTCGGGCTCGCGCTTATTTGAAAATTAACGGCGAGTGGGCAGACCATTTGTTGTTCGGCCTGGTCGAGGACGAGCGTTGACGGCCGGGGGCCGTCTGGAAGGGCGAGACGCGTGACACCACGATCCCGATCGCTGGCCTGGGACGCCACGACCGCCATCGAGGCGCTGGCCGCCGCCGAGACGGCCCTGTGGGTCTGGACGCCGGCGACGGACGAACTGCGCTTCACCGGGGCTACGCGATCGCTGGGCCTGGGACCGCTGGCGCCGGAATGCACGGCCGCCGGATTCGTGGCCCTGGCCATGCCGCAGGATCGCAGCTTGGCCGAACGGATGCTCAAACCCCAGGACGAGGGCGCCGAGATCGCCGTGCGTCTGCGCATGCGCGGGTCCGAGACCTGTCTGTGGCGCGGCGTCTGGCTGGAGGACGGCCTGCGCGCCGCCGGCGTCGTGGCGCTGGAGACCAAGTTCGCCGGATCGGACCGCGATACGCTGACGGGCCTTCTGGATCGTCGCGCCTTCCTGGCCCGCGTCAGCGAGGTGCTGACCCAGCCCGGCGAATACGAGATCGTGGTCGGCGACGTGGACCGGCTGCGGCGCCTGAACGAGGCGCTGGGTCATGAGCGGACCGACCTGGTGCTGTCGGCCCTGGGTTCGCGCCTCGCCGCCGCCTTCAACAAGGACGCCTCGGCCGCGCGGATCGGCGAGGACGAGTTCGCCATCATCGTCCCCAAGACCGCCTCCCACACCAGCTATCGCGTGCGCGACGCGCTGGAACAGCCGCTGCGGGTCGCGGGCTTCGACATCTATCCGACCGTCTCCATCGGGGCGGTGATGGTGGAGGGCGGGCCGGATGCGCCCGACGCCGCCGAACTGTTGCGCCGGGTCGAGCTGGCGGTGGAATCGGCCAAGGGCGCCGGGCGCGGCGGATCGGCCGCCTATGGCCGGGCGCTGGAAAGCGACAGCTTGAGCCGTCTGGCGCTGGAGGCGGATCTGAGGAACGCCTTCGTGCGCGGCGAGATCGTGCCCTTCTTCCAGCCCATCGTGAACCTGAACACCGGGGCCGTCGCCGGTTTCGAGGCTCTGGCGCGCTGGCGTCACCCGCGCCGGGGTCTGGTGCCGCCGGACGAGTTCCTGGGTCTGACCGCCGACCTGGGGATGATGAACGACCTGGGCCTGCTGATGATGACCCAGTCGGCGCGGCAACTGGCCGAATGGATCGAACGCCATCCGCTGGCCGGCAAGCTGTTCTGCAGCGTCAACCTGTCGGTCGGCGAGATCGAGCGCCCGCACCTGTGCGAGGACGTGGCGCGCATCATCAAGGAGACCGGCCTGCCCAAGGGCGCGCTGAAGCTGGAAGTCACCGAGGGCGACATCATGCGCGACACCGCGCGCGCCGCCGAGGTGCTGCAATCGCTGAAGGATGTCGGGGCGTCGCTGGCGCTGGATGACTTCGGCACCGGCTTCTCTTCGCTGTCCTATCTGGCGCGCCTGCCGTTCGATACGCTGAAGATCGACCGCTATTTCGTGCTGACGATGAACAAGGACGAAGGCTCGGCCAAGATCGTCAAGTCGGTGGTCAACCTGGGTCGCGACCTGTCGCTGGAAGTCGTCGCCGAGGGCGTGGAGAACGCCGAACTGGCCCGCCTGCTGCTGGACGCCCAATGCCACTACGGCCAGGGCTTCGGCTATGCCCCCGCCCTGCCGGCGCAGGAGGCCGAGGTCTATCTGGCCGAAAGCCTGGCCGACGGCACCGCGCCGCTGAAGCAGCGGTCGGCGTAAGCGTCACTCGATAACGCGGCCTACGCGCACCAGCGCGCCATTGGGGTCGCTGACTGCAAACTCGTACGTGCCCCAAGGCTTGATCTCAGGCCCCGCGCCGATGATCAGTTCGCGCACGCGGTCGGCGGCGGCGTCGACATCCTCGACATAGAGATACAGGCCCAGGGCGTTGTCCTCGATCTTGGCGGGCCAGCCGGGCGTGGCGTTGAGATGGATATGGCCGCCACGTCCATCCTCCAGAATGCGATAGTCGCCGTAGTCGGCGGCTACCACAAAGCCCAGACGCCGGTAAAAGGCTTCGCTGGCGTCCATGTCGCGGGCAGGCACGATGGCGACGGCGCGGTGTTGGTCGGGCATTGGGGCTTCTCCGATGATGGGCCGATGATGCCTGCCGGCCGGCTCCGACGAAAGCCGCGCGGTAGGGCTTTCGGAGGTTTCCGGACAGTGGACCCGCCTTGTCCGTCATCACGAGAGAGGCCTGCTATGTCTCCGGCATCTGGGCTAGCGTGTCGGCATGAGTGGAGCTGGAATGCAGGAGGGCGACGGACGTCGCGCGCGGACTCGGCAGGCGATCATGGACGCCTTGACCCGGCTGATGTCCGAGCGACGTTACTCCGCCATTGGCACGACGAACGTGATCGAGACGGCCGGCGTCGGGCGCTCGACCTTCTATGAGCATTTCCAGAGCAAGGCGGCGGTGCTGGAAGCCATCGTCGAGCCGATCCTCACACCCTTGGCGCTGGCGGGGTCTGGGTTGGGCAACACCGCGCGGCTCAAGGTGCTGCTGGACCATCTGTGGGAACGCCGCGCCCTGACGCGCCGCCTGTTCGAGCCGCCATTGCGAGCCAGGCTACAGCGCAGGTTGGCGGCGTCGATCGAAGCGAGGATCGCGAGTGGGGCCGCCCACCCGCCGTCGCTGGTCGCCATAGGCGCTGCGGCGGCGCAGTTCGCCATGATTCATACGTGGCTGTCGGGGGACGTGTCCTGTCGCTCCGAGGCTCTCGCCGACGCACTGGCCGGCGTGCGCGATCGCCGGACGAGAGGGATCCGACCGTGCGCTTAGATCGCATTTAGGGGCAGGCACAGGTATCGCTGGCCGTTGGCGTCGGGGCGCCGCATGTCGCCGGCGCGGCCGGGGCCTGGTTTGGATCGTCCCTGGCCAAGATTGTCCACGGCCATCAGCTGCTGATTTTCGCCGTTGCCATGGCGGTCGTGGGCGTGCCGATGCTGCATCCCAAGGCGACGGTCGCGCGGGTCGAGCCCCGGCTGAACTAGTCCAGGTCGCCGCGCGTCGGCATGGCGGGCGCGGGCGTCGGCTCGGCCGCAGGCTTCTTCGGCATCGGCGGCGGCTTTGTGATCGTTCCCGGCCTGATGGCGTCGACGGGCATGAGCCTAGCGACCGCCCAGGCGACGTCTTTGCTCAGCGTGGCCGCGTTCGGGGCGACCACGGCGGGCAACTATGCGCTGTCCGGATGGGTCGATCCGGGCCTGGTCGCCGCCATGGCGGTCGGCGGGGGGTCTGCCTCTGGCGCGCCGGCTGGGGTCGAACGCCCGGCTTGGGCGCATCCTGTTCGCGGGCCTGATCCTGGTGGTCGCCGCCTATGTCGCGGTGCGGGCCCTTCTCGTGCTCTGACACCTCTGTTCAGCGGGCCGTCTTTGGACGACAGTTCCGCCCATGACCGACGCCAGACTGGAGATCGCCGCCGGCTTTGCGACCTTGCAGGGGCCCAAGGCGGATAATCAGGATTTCGGCGGCGTCCATATCGGCACGGCGGCCGAGCAGCGCGAGCATGGGGTGTTGGCGGTGATCGCCGACGGGGTGTCGGGGTCAAAGGCCGGGCGGATGGCGGCGGAACTGACGACGCGCAGCTTCATCGACGGCTATCTGGATCAGAACCCGCTGAACGGCATCGCGGCCAACGGCATCAAGGCGCTGCGGGGCTTCAACCGCTGGCTCCATTCGCGCGGGCGGATCGATCCGGCGATGGAGGGGGCGGCGACCACGTTTACGGCCCTGATCCTGCGCGGGCGCGAGGCGACGGCGCTTCATGTGGGCGACAGCCGGGCCTGGCATTTCCGCGATGGCGTTCTGACGCGGCTGACGGAAGACCACACGCGGGCCCAGCAGGGGCTGAGCCATGTGCTGTACCGCGCCGTCGGCATCGAGGCGGATGTGAAGCTGGATGTGCGGCAAGTGCGGCTGGAGCCGCATGACCGTCTGCTGCTGACCACCGACGGGGTGCATGGGGTGCTGGCCGATGCGGTGATCGCGAGCCTCTTGGGGCGGCGCAGTTCGCCCGATGCGGACGCCAAGGCGATCCTGGCCGAGGTCGAGGCGGCGGGGCCGCGCGACAACGCCACCGCCATCGTCATCGACGTGGTCCGCACCGGCGCGCCCGACTGGGAGGCGATCACGGCCGAGGCGGAAGGGCTGACCATCCTGCCGCCGCCCGCCGTCGGCGACAACGTCGACGGGTTCGCGCTTCAGCGGCTGGTCGCGGACGGGCGCTATACGACCCTGTTCCTGGCGAAGGATACGCTGGGCGACGCGGGCATGGTGGTGCTGAAGTTTCCCAAGCCCGCCGTGGTGTCCGAACGCGGCGCGCGCACCGCCTTTCTGCGCGAAGCCTTCATCGGGCGGCGCATCGACAGCCCCTTTGTCGGCAAGGTGCTGAGCCTGGACGCCGGTCGCCAGAGCCGGCTCTATATCGCCCAACCCTTCCATGCTGGTCAGACCCTGCATGCGCGGTTGGCGCAGGAGGGGCCGTTCGAGATCGCAGAAGGGATCGGCGTGGCCCTGCGCCTGTCGCGGGCGGTTTCGGCCCTGCACCGCGCGGGCGTGACGCACCGCGACATCAAGCCGGACAATGTGATCCTGGAGACACAGGGCGGGCTGAAACTGGTCGATCTGGGCGTCGCGCGGCTGAGGCTGGCTGAGGAGTTCGCCGAGGCCGAGGCGCCCGGCACCGCCGGCTATAAGGCGCCGGAAATGTATGCGGGCGAGAGCGGCAACGCCGCCACGGATCAGTTCGCTCTGGGGGTGACGCTGTATCGCCTGTTCACCCGAACCTATCCGTGGGGCGAGGTGGATCCGGCCGATGCGCCGCGCTTCGACCGGGCGCCCGCGCCGCCGACGCGACACCGGCCGGATATGCCCGCCTGGCTTGAGGCGGCCATCATGCGCGCCGTCGCCGTCGATCCGAACGAGCGGTTCGAGGATGTCGAGGAACTGATGCATGTGCTGGAAACCGGCAGCGCCGTCGCCGCCCCGCCGCCGCGTCAACTGTCCTTGATCGAGCGCGATCCGGTGCGGTTCTGGCAGGGGGTCAGCCTGGTCCTGCTGATCGCCTTTCTGGTGTCGATGGCGACGCGCTAGGGCGGCCTACGTTCAACCTAAGCCTTTGGATGTGCGACATTTGGCGATGATAACTCGAGGGAACCTGTGGCCGCCTTCGGCTTTTGTGACGGCGAGCGGGGATGTCGCGCCCGCACTTTCGGCACGAAAGCCTCCCCAAATGATCAAGACCCTCACCTGCAGCGCCCTGGCCCTGGCCATGGTTTCCACCCCCGCCTTGGCCCAGTCCGTCGCCCCCGATTGGTCCGGCCCCTACATCGGCATCTTCGGCGGCTACAACCAGTCGAACGATGACGGCGACGAGATCCTGCGCTTCGACCGCAATCTGGACGGCAACTACGGCGACCAGGTCACCACTGCGCCTGTCGCCCCCGCCACGGTCGGAACCAACGCCTTCAGCCCCGGCTTCTGCGGCGGCATGGCGACCAGCACCGTTCCCACCACGGGATGCCGTGACGACAACGACGGTGTCGAAGCGGGCGTTCGCGCCGGTTACGACATGCAGTTCGGCAACTTCGTCGTCGGCGCCCTGGCCGAATACAGCGTCAACAATGTCCAGGATTCGGTGACCGGCTTCTCGACCACCCCGGCCTTCTACACCTTCACGCGCGAGCTGGAGAGCACGGCGGCGGCTCGTCTGAAGCTGGGCTACGCCTATGGACCGGCCCTGATCTACGGCACCGGCGGTTACGCCTATGGCAAGTTCGAGAACAAGTTCCGCACCTCGAACCAAGCGAACAGCTTCACCGAAACCAGCGAAGGCGATGACGGCGACGGCTGGCAGGCCGGCGGCGGCGTGGAATACGCCCTGGGCCGGGGCCTGACGGTCAGCGGTGAATATCTCTACACCTCGCTGGACGTCGACAGCCCGGTGATCCGCGTCGGCAATACCGGCACGACCCCGGCGACCAACCCGTTCATTCTGGCGCCGAACACCACGGGCACGGACATGGTGCGTGGCAACGGTCGCTTCGGAACCCACATGTTCCGCATCGGCATGAACTACCGCTTCTGATCGTCAAGCGGGGCGGTCTGGCCTCAGGCCCGGCCGCCCTGGCTCGACAACATGGCCGCGTCCACGCCCAACTGGGCGAGGGCGCGTGTCCATTTCGACGTGTGTTCGCCGTCGAAAATCAGGTCCAGATCGGCGTCCGCAGTCAGCCAGACGTTGTCGGCCAACTCTTCCTCCAACTGTCCTTCGCCCCAGCCGGCGTAGCCCAGCAGCAAGGCGGAGCGGCGCGGACCGGCGACCTCGTCGGTCATGGCGGCCAGCGCCTCTCGCGTGCCGGTCATCGCCAGACCGTCGCCGAAGGCCAAGGTGTCGTCGCCGACTGTCCAGTCGTCGGTGTGCAGGACGAAGCCGCGCTCGCGCTCGACCGGTCCGCCCATCAGGACCGCGCGACCGATGGATTGATCGGGCGCCGGCGCGTCCAGCTTGTCCAGAACCGTCTTCAGATCGACGCCCGGCGCCGGACGATCCAGCCGCAGGCCCATGGCGTGATCCGGCCCGTGGGCGCAGATCAGGATGACGGCGTGTTCGAACCGGGCGTCGTCGATCCCGGGCATGGCGACCAGCAGTCGGCCGGTCAGGGTGGAGGCTTCGCTCATGATCCTGGCATCATCCGTCCGGAAAGCGGCGCAAGCAAGCCGAACCGGCGCTTGCGGTGTCGCCCGTGGTGTCTATGTGTCGCACACGGCCGTTCAAACGCGCCGGCCTCAAACCTCAGCGAGACAGACATGACCATTCAGATCGGCGATCGCATCCCCAACGCGACCTTCGCCCAAGCGACCGCCGAGGGCCCCAAGCCCGTCAGCACCGACGACATCTTCGCCGGCAAGACTGTGGCCCTGTTCGCCGTGCCCGGCGCCTTCACACCCACCTGCTCGGCGCGCCACCTGCCGGGCTTCAAGGATCACCTGGCCGACATCCAGGGCAAGGGCGTCGACACGGTCGCCTGCATCTCGGTCAACGACGCCTTCGTCATGAAGGCCTGGGGCGAGAGCCAAGGCATCACCGACGACAGCATCGTCATGCTGGCCGACGGCAACGGCGAACTGACCCGCGCCCTGGGTCTGGTGCTGGACGGTACGGGCTTCGGCCTGGGCGAGCGTTCGCAGCGCTATTCAATGCTGGTCAAAGACGGCGTGGTCGAGCAACTGAACATCGAACAGGGCGGCGAGTTCAAAGTGTCCTCCGCCGAGCATCTGCTGGCGCAGCTTTAAGTTGGATCAATCCACGCTACCGCTTCGCTACTTGAGCGTGGATTGATCGTGAACTCGGATGTGTTTAGCCCCGAGAAGCGCAGCGCCGTGATGCGTCGCGTGAAGGGGCGGGATACGTCGCCGGAACTGGCCGTGCGCAGAATCCTGCGTGCGGCCGGGATCGGCTATCGGCTGGGCGGCATGGGTCTGCCGGGCCGCCCGGATGTGGTGATGAAGGGCCGCAAGGTCGCCCTCTTCGTCCATGGCTGTTTCTGGCACGGCCATGATTGCACCCGTGGAGCACGCCAGCCCAAGACCAACGCCGGTTACTGGATCGCCAAGATCGACCGGAACCGCGCGCGCGACGCCGCCGCCATAATGGCGTTGGAGGCGTCAGGCTGGCGCGTGATCGTCGTCTGGGAATGCGAGATGAAACAGCCTGATTTCGCCGCGCGTCTGATCGCGACCGTCCTGGGTCAGGCAGCCTCGGTCGCGGCCTGAGCGGCGGTGTCGTTCAGGACGTGCTGCAAGGCGCCGATCAGGGCGGGCGGCGTCAGGGGCTTGGAGACGAAATAGGCCATGCCGGCCGCCTGACAGGCCGCGACGTCCTCGGGCGCGGTGTCGGCGGTGACGGCGACGACCGGGGTGGCGGCGTTGGGTCCGCCGCCGGCGCGCAGCCGACGCGTCGTCTCGCGCCCGTCCAGCTCGGGCATGCGCACATCCATGAAGATGACGTCGAACACCGCTTCACTGCAGCGTTCAAGGGCGACCATGCCGTCGGCGGCGGTCGTGATTTCGCAGCCCAGCGGCTGGAGGATCAGCTGCACCGCGCGGCGGTTGATGTCGTGATCGTCCACGACCAGCAGGCGCAGCGGTTGGTCTTCGGCCTCGTCGGCAACCGCAGGTGTCGCGACGACCGGTTCGGACTCGAGTGCTGGTTCAGGCGCAGGCGCGACAGCTGCGGGCTTGGGCGTGGACGCGACTGAGGGCGTCAGCGAGCGGGCGATGTCCAGGCGGCTTTCATCGACGACCTCGACGATCTGCGCCGCCTCGTCGCCGCGGGGCAGGATCAGGGAGACGGTGAAGCGCGAGCCCTGACCCGGCGCGCTGCGCACGGTCAACCGGCCGCCCATCAGATCGATCAGATTGCGGCTGATCGCCAGACCCAGGCCCGAGCCGCCGTAGCGGGCGGAAACGCCCTCGGCGGTCTGGTCGAACGGGGTGAACAGGCGGGCCAACTGATCGGTCGTCATGCCCGGACCCGTGTCCACGATCTCGAACAGCAGGGCGTATCCCGATGGCTCCTCGGGCCAGGCCTGGACCCGCAAGGTGATCTGGCCCTGCTCGGTGAATTTCATGGCGTTGGACATCAGGTTGTTCAGCACCTGACGGATGCGCATGACGTCGCCCTTGACGTGGAGCGGCATCGTCGAGGCGCCTTCGATGCGCAGTTTCAGCCCCTTGGCGTCGGCGACGCCGCGCCACAGCATCAGGGTCTGGGCCAGCATTTGCCGCAGGTCGAAATCCTTGGCCTCGACCGTCATCCGCCCGGCGCCGATCCGGGTGTGGTCCAGCAAGTCGTCCAGCAGGGCCTTCATCATCAGGCCGGCGTCGGTGATCAGATTGGCGCTGTTGCGCGACTGGGCGTCAGGCGCGCGCAACTCGGCGGCGCCGGCCAGGATCGCGCCGATCGGCGTGCGCAGGTCATGGCCGATGGCGGCCAGGAAAGTGGTGTGGTCGGCCAGGCTGCGCTCGGCCTTGAGGCGGGATTCCTCGGCGAGAGCGTGGGCGCGAACGACGGTGACGCTGGCCTCCACCATGCGCTGGCCGGTGATGGCGACATAGAAGGTGAACAGCACCACGGCCGCTGCGGCCGACATGACCAGCGGGCCGGGGGCGTGCAGCGCATAGACAAAGAAGGGGGTCGCCAGCAGGAAGCCGACCTGGGGCGTGAGGCCGGCGATCATCACGGCCTGGCATCGGGTGGCGTTCACGATCGCCGTCAGCATGACCGCGGTCAGCATCAGCACCGCGCAGACGCCCCCAACCGCGCCGCCGATCCACCAGAGGACCAGGGAAAGCGAGGAGAAGACCGTCGAATTGGCGAAGACGACGGCCAGGATCGCCAGTTTGCGGCCCGTGGACAGCGCGTCGGGAATTTTCAGGATCGGTCGATAGACGACCACCTCCATGGCCTGGACCGCCATATACAGGACGACCCAGCCCAAGGTGAAACGCACCCCGACCATCGGGGTCACGACCAGGGCGATCGCCGCCGCCGCCACGAGCCGTTGCACCGCGGCGCCCGAGCGTTGGCGAACGGCGGCGGTCCAGCTGCTTTCAGCGATATCGACAGCGGTCGATTTCATTCAGGCTCTCGAATGACGAACGCAGGTCGCTCGCATCGATCACCCTAGACGTATCGACACTAACGCTCCGTCAACGGGGGGCGCCGACCGCGTCTGTTACTGCGGAAAAACCGTCGGCGCGCAGGCGGGCGGCCAGGTCACGCTTGATGCGGGTGACCAGGCTGGGCCCCTCGTAGATCAGGGCGGAATAGATCTGGACCGCCGATGCGCCAAGGCGAATGCGGGCATAGGCCTCGGCGCCGCTGTCGATGCCGCCGACGGCGATGAGGGGCAGGCGGCCGTTCGCCGCCTCGGCCGCCGCGCGCAGGGCCTTTTCCGCGAAGGGACGGATGGGCGTGCCGGACAGGCCGCCGGTCTCGTGGGCGTCCGGTGAGCGCAGGGTCTCGGGCCGCTCCAGCGTGGTATTGGACACGATCAGGCCGTCGATCCGATGGGCCAGAGACGCCTCGACGATCATGCCGATCTCGTCGGCGATCAGGTCGGGCGCGATCTTCAGGAAGACCGGCACGCGGTCGGGGCCGATTGTGGGTCGGGCGGCGTCGATGCGGGCCAACAGGTCGTCCAACTGTTCGCGACCCTGAAGCGCGCGCAGGCCCGGCGTATTGGGCGAGGAGATGTTGACGGTGAAGTAGGCGGAGCGGCCGGCGAGGCGTTGCAGACCGGCGACATAGTCAGCCGCCTTGTCCTCGGTGTCCTTGTTGGCCCCCAGATTGGCGCCGACCACGACGCCCGTCGGGCGCTTGTCCAGCCGCTCGGCGAAGGCGTCTAGCCCGGCGTTGTTGAACCCCATCCGGTTGATGATCGCCCGGTCCTCGCTGAGGCGGAACAGGCGCGGCTTGGGATTGCCGGGCTGTGGCCGAGGCGTGACCGAGCCGCATTCGACGAAGCCGAAGCCGAGGCGCGACAGGCCGCGCAAGGCCTCGCCGTTCTTGTCCAGACCGGCGGCCAGACCGACCGGATTGGGCAGGTCCAGCCCCGCCAGCTGTGTTCTCAGGATCGGGTCGTCCGCAGGCGGCGTCGGCAACGGGGCCAGCGCCAGCCCCTTGATCGCCAATTGATGCGCCTGCTCCGGATCGAGCCGACGCAGCAGGGCCGCCCCAAAGTCGGTCAGGCTCACGGATTGTCCTCGAACGCCATCTCGCCGTCGGCCGTGACCGAGAAGGCGCGCGAGGCCGTCACGGCGACGACGGGCAGGGGGGCATAGAGATGCGGAAACAGATCGCCGCCGCGCGACGGCTCCCAGATCAGGTCGTCGCCAAACCCGCTGAGATCGACGGTCAGCAGCAGCAGGTCGCCGCGCCCGGCGAAATGCCGCCGTGCAGTTTCGGCCAGTTGCGCCTGGGTGGACATGTGGATGTAGCCGTCGGCGAGATCAACCGGGGCGCCATCATAGTGACCCTCGGCGACGGCGGCGCGCCATTTGGCGGCGTCGACGATCTTGTAGGCGACGTCTGTCATGCGGATGGCGCGCCCAGCGACCGCGGCGTCAGGAAGCCTTCGTAGGTGCAGCGCCCCGCCACATCGACGCTGAATAGGGCGGCGGCGCCGGTCGGGAAGCCGGCCGACAGCTTGTCCACCACGGCCGGCGAGGCGGCGCTTTCGATCAGATATTCGGCGGCCAGCACGTGGACGCCGGGATTGTGGGCCAGGATCAGCAGGCAGCCGGCCTCGTCCTCGCTGGCCTCGACGAAGCGGCGGATCACGTCGGAGGGAGCGTTGTAGAGGGCGTCCTCGTCGCGGACTTCCACATCGCCGAAGGCGTCGTGCATCTGCTCCCAGGTCTGGCGGGTGCGCACGGCGGTCGACACCAGGGCCAGGTCCGGCTTGAGGCCCCGCTCGGCCAGGGCGCGCCCCATCAGCAGAGCCTCGGCGCGGCCGCCGGCGGACAGGGGGCGGGCTTCGTCGCCGCCGGAGGGGGCGGAAGCTTCGGCCTGGGCGTGCCGCATCAGGATCAGTCGGTGCATGGCCTCCGCCATAAGGCGGTTTCGCCCGGCCCGCCAGATGGGGCGACGGTCAACTCCCCGTCAGTCGCGATGTTCGCCCCGCGAAGAGACGGAGGCGGCCGGCTGGGGCACCAGGACGGGGGCGGCGATGCGCTGGGCATGGCCGCTGGGGCGGATGCGGGCGTAACTGTGGCGCGAGGCTTCCAACAGGATCAGCCCGGCGGTTCCGGGAAAGACCCGTCGCCCGACCTGTTCGAACCCTTCGGCCAGCGGCAGCATCGGCCCCCAAGGCGGGACATAAAGCGTCTGGGACCAGGCCATCGGTTCCAGCCCGACATCGCGCACCAGCCGTTCCAGCTGACGCCGGGTGAAGGGTCGGCCATGACCAAAGGGGGTGTTGTCCGCCCGCGCCCACAGGCCGCCGCGCGCCGCCGCCGCCAGGATGATGCGCCCGGTGGGCGACAGCGCGCGCACCGCTTCCAGCAGCAGGGCGGCGGGGTCGTCGGCCTCTTCCAGGGCGTGAACCAGCAGGATGCGGTCGAACGATCCGGCGGGAAAAGGCAGGCGGCGGTCGTCCACCAGCAGGGTGCGGTTGCGACCGACCGTCGGCCAATGCTCGACGCCTTGCCCGCCCGGCATGGCCGCGACGACGCGCCGCGCGCCGACGAAGGCGTCCAGCCAAGGGGTGGCGTAACCGACGCCCAGCACGTCGCAATCGGTCGCCTCGCCCCAGGCGTCGTCCAGCCGTCGCGCCACCAGCCGTCGCGCCAACGCGCCGGTCGGCTCGCCGTAGAAGGTTCGAAGCTCGTCGATGCTGCGCCGCATGAGCCCACTATAGGCCTGTCGGCGGCCCTGCTGCTAGGATGGGCGTATGACCCTGGATGTGCATCTGTTTCCCTGCCGCAGCGACAACTACGGCTTTCTGATCCGCGACGCCGCGACGGGCGTGGTCGCGGCGGTCGATACGCCGGACGCGGCGCGCATTCTGGAGGAGCTGGAAGGCTTGGGCTGGGGCCGGCTGGATCTGATCCTGAACACCCACTGGCACCCCGATCACACCGAGGGTAATGCGCGGCTGAAGGCCGAATGGGCTTGCGAGATCGTCGGGCCGGAAGAGGTGCGAAAGGTCGCGCCGCTGGACCGGGTGATCGCTGACGGCGATGCGGTGATGGTGGGCGAGACGCGGTTCGAGGTCACCGAGACGCCCGGCCACACCCTCGGCCATGTGGTGTTTCATGCGCCGGCGGACGATCTGGCCTTTACCGGCGACACCCTGTTCGCCCTGGGCTGCGGCCGGTTGTTCGAGGGCACGCCCGAGCAGATGTTCGAGAGCCTGCAGCGGCTGAAGGCCTGGCCCGACCAGACCGTGATCTGGTGCGCGCACGAATATACGGCGTCCAACGCGCGCTTCACCCTGAGCCTGGATGACCGGCCAGAAGTCGCCGCCCATGCCGAGGCGATCTTCGCGGCGCGCGCGCGGGGCGAACCGACCGTGCCGACGACGCTGGGGGTGGAGAAGCGGTTCAATCCGTTCCTGACCGCCACGGATGCGGATCAGTTCGCCGCGCGCCGGGCGGCCAAGGACAGCTTCTAAGGGACAAGCAAATCGTCATTCCGGGGCGTCCGCAGGAAGAACCCGGAAGCCAGGGGTCGCGCAGTCTGCTTGAGCATGATCAGGCGACGGAGACTGCCACCTGGGTTCCGGGTTCCTCGCTGCGCTCGGCCCCGGAATGACGATCAGGCGTACCGCCCTAGCGGTTCAGGGCGTCCCCGCCCACGACCCGCACGATCCGGGCGGACGACGGGCGGCCGGCGATGCCGGCGTCGGCGTCGATGACGATCCGCAGCGTTCCCTGGACCAGGCTGACGCCGGGACGCCCCTGATCCGACACCACGACGCGGCGCACCCGCTCGACCTGGGCGCGCAAGTTCGACGAACGCGCCATGCGCACGATGGCGTCGCTGGCGGCCGAGACGGTGTCCGCGGCGACCTGTTCCGAGCCGGGCTGAATGTCCACGTCGATGACGATCAGCCGGCCCATCGCCGTGCTGGCGCGGTAGCTCTGGCGCATGAAATATTCGACAAGCTGCGCGCCCGTCATGGCCGCGCTGGCCAGGCCCTGCGCCTCGCCGACGCGCGAGGCGGGCGAGCCTTGGGGCGTCGCGGTCGTATACAAGGTCACGGCGCCGTCGGGCGTGACGCGCAGCACCTGATCGCCGTTGTCGTTGCGATAGATGATGTCGCCGCGCGGGGCGGGCGTGGGCCGCAAGACCCAGACCTCGGTCGAGCGTTCCAAGCGCATCAAGGGGCGCGAGCCGGACGTGTCCAGGATAAAGCCCTGGCCGCTGCTGCTGACGTAGCGGGCGGTCGGCGGCACGGTCCGGCGGGACTGGGCCTGGCTTTCGGTCGGGACAACCACAGGCGCGACGACGCCCACGCCGATGACCGCGATGGCGGCGACCGCCATCGCGGTCACGCGTGGCGATTTTTTCGCCCTGACCGATCCCAACAACTTCATGACAGACTTGATGAAACCCGCGCGCGGCGGATTTTGGGCGAAGCCCGCCTCAACCCACCAGGTACTGACCGCCGTTCAGCGACAGTGTGCAGCCTGTGACATATCCGGCACGCTCGCCCACCAGCCAGGACACCATGTCGGCGATCTCTTCGCCCTTGCCCAGGCGGCCGACGGGGATGTGGCTGATGATGCCTTCCAGCACCTTGGGGTCCATGGCGCCGACCATTTCCGTGTCGATATAGCCGGGCGCGATGCAGTTCACGGTCACGCCCTTGCGCGCATTCTCCAGAGCCAGCGCCTTGGTGAAGCCGATCATCCCGGCCTTGGCGGCGGAATAGTTGGTCTGGCCGATCTGACCCTTCTGACCGTTGATCGAGGAGATGTTGACGATGCGCCCGTGGCCCCGGTCGCGCATGCCATTGATGACTTGGCGCGTCATGTTGAAGACGCTGTCCATATTGACGCGGATCACGTCGGACCACTGGTCGTGGCTCATCTTGTGGAAGAAGCCGTCGCGGGTGATGCCGGCGTTGTTGACCAGGATGTCGATGGGGCCGAGCTGATCCTCGACCTCCTTCACCGCGCGGGCGCAGTCGTCGAAGCTGCCGACGTTGCCTTTGACCACCATGACGTCCAGCGCGTCGGCGATGGCCCTGGCCGCCTCGTCGTTGCCGGAATAGCCGGCGGCGACCTTGAAGCCGTCCTCGTGAAGGCGCTGAACGATTGCCTTGCCGATGCCCCGGGTCCCGCCCGTCACGAAAGCTACGCGCGCCATATCGTCTCCTGTCCCTGTGCAGACCCTTAGAAGGCCTTGTCGGAGTTCAGGATTAACGTGCGAGCGCTAGCGCGCAAGGCGAGAATCTGACGCGACGGAAGTTTCATGCCTCCGTCGCGTTTGGATGATGTTCGCTCCGGCGATCAGGCGGCCAGCTTTTCCATGTCGATAACGAAACGGTAGCGGACGTCGGATTTCAGCATCCGCTCATAGGCGTCGTTGATCTGGTCCGGGGCGATGGTCTCGATGTCGCAGGCGATGCCGTGCTCGGCGCAGAAGTCCAGCATCTCCTGCGTTTCGCGAATGCCGCCGATCAGCGAGCCGGCGATGCGGCGGCGACGCCACAGCAGCGGCAGGGCGAAGACCGGCAGGCCCTCGGTCGTCAGGCCCAGCATGATCATGGTGCCGTCGCGGGCCAGCAACTGAATGTGGCTGGCGATCTCGTGCGTGGCCGAGACGGTGTTGATGATCAGGTCGAACTTCTCGGCGGCCGCCTTCATCGCATCCTTGTCGGAGTTGATCATGAAGTGTTTGGCGCCCATCCGCTCGGCGTCGGCCTTCTTGCGGTCCGAGGTGGACAGGACGGTGACTTCCGCCCCCATCGCCGCCGCCAGCTTTACGGCCATATGGCCCAGGCCGCCCAGGCCGATGACCGCGACCTTGGAACCGGGTCCCACGCCCCATTCCTTCAGCGGCGAATAGGTGGTGATGCCGGCGCACAGCAGGGGGGCGGCGACATCCAGCGCCAGGCTGTCGGGAATGGACAGGACGAAATGCTGATCGACGGTGATGTAGTCGGAATAGCCGCCCTGGGTGATGGCTTCCGACGTGCCACCCTTCTTGTCCTTGCCGCCGTAGGTGCCGGTGAAGCCGGGGATGCAATATTGTTCGACGCCTTCCTGGCAGGAGGCGCACTCGCGGCAGCTGTCGACCATGCAGCCGACGCCGACGCGGTCGCCTTCCTTGAAGCGGGTGACGTTCGTTCCGACCGCCTTGACCACACCCGCGATCTCGTGACCCGGCACCAAGGGGAAGGCGGTGCCGCCCGTCTCGCCGCGCGCGGCGTGCAGGTCGGAGTGGCAGACGCCGCAATATTTGATGTCGATCAGCACATCGTCCGGACCTGGATCACGGCGCTCGAAGCTGTAGGGCGTCAGCGGCTTGTCGGCGGCGGTCGCGGCGAAGGCGCGTGTGGCGATCGGCATGGGAATAGTCCTTCAGGCTTTGCAGTGAGCCAGCCTCAGATGAGAGGGCGGCCGCGGGTCCGCAAGCGTGCGGACCGCTATTTCAGCTTGGCGATCAGCGCCTGAGCCGCCGCCGGGTTCCGCACCTTCGCGCCCGAGATGAAATAGGCGAAGACCTCGCCGCGTTTGGCCCAGGCTTTGGCCTGGTTCGCGACCGCATCCAGCTCGGTCGCCGTCATGCCAGTCGGCTCGTCCTCGCGGCTGGACATCAGTCGGGCGTAGCTGAAGTCGGCGGTCGCCTCGTCGATCTGGGGCCAGGTCGGCTCCTCATCATCGACCGCATAGACGATGGCCGCGCCGTATTTGCGGGCCAAGTCATAGAACTGGTCGGTGGCGAAGGTCGGGTTGCGAACCTCCAGCGCGTGCCGCAGCCACACCCCGTCCTTCTCCTTGGGCAACAGCTTCAGGAAGCCCTCGAAATCCTCTGGGTCAAACTTCTTCGTGGCCATGAACTGCCAGTTGATCGGACCCAGCTTGTCGCCCAGCTCGGTCAGGCCCTGGCTCAGGAACTTGTCGAAGCTGTCGGCACCTTCGGACAGCACCTTGCGATTGGTGCAATAGCGGCTGGCCTTGACCGAAAAGACGAAGCCGTCCGGCGTCTCGTCGCGCCATTTCTTCCAGCTGTCGGGCTTAAAGGTCGAATAATAGGTGCCGTTGATCTCGATCGAGGTCAGTTTCGACGCCGCATATTCCAGCTCGCGCTTCTGAACCAACCCTTCAGGATAGAAGACCCCGCGCCACGGCTCGAACGTCCAGCCGCCGATGCCGACATGGATGGAATGGGTCATGTTTCGCTCCGTTCGTCGCTCGATCCGACGCCAGTTGTGTCGGACTGCCAGTCTTCCAGCTCGTGCCGAATGCGTCGGACGAACACGTCCGCATCGTCGATTCGATAGAGAATGGCGTGGCTTTTGTAGAAAATCACATGGGCGTCCGCGCTCAACTCCGGTCGAGCTGCCCCAAGACGTGGAAAATCCGCAAGCAAGTCCAGTTTCGCGAACAGACCCTCGATATAGTCATCGGCCTGACGGCTCCCGAACAGCTCGAGGCCTTGCAGATAGACCTGCTGCAAGTCCGCCCGCGCCTCGCGGCTTAGGCGAAGCATCAGGAGGCGCGACGCAATTGGGCGCGCAGTTCCTCGATCACTTCACGTGGCGACTGGTCGGAAACACCGGAAGCGTCGGCCTCGGCGATTAGCCTTTGCCAATGCGCGATCTTCTCTGCCTTGACCTGCTCGCGGCGGATCAGGTCGCGCACCACGTCCGACGTGTTGGCGTAGCGCCCGGATTTCGCCTGTTCCTCGACCCAGGCCTTCATCGGATCGGGCAGGGAGATGTTCATCGTCGCCATGATCGGCCTCCTCTCAAGAAGAATGCGCGCATGGCAAACTTTGTCAACGTCGGATCACAAGGCGGTCGCCGTCTGGACGCCAGCCAGCAGGCTGGCGGCTGTGATGGGCTTGGGGACGTGCAGGTCGGCGCCGGCGTCGCGTGCCTGGTCGCGGTGCTCGCTCATGGCGTTGGCGCTCAGCATGATGATCGGCGTACGGTCCTGATCGGGACGGGCGGCCTCGATCTGGCGGATGGCGCGGGTGGCGGTCAGGCCGTCCATGCCCGGCATCTGCATATCCATCAGGATCAGGTCGAAGGTTTCGCACTGGAAGGCGGCCAAGGCCTGTTCGCCATCTGAGACGGTGACGACCTGCATGGCGTGCGCCGCCAGGATCAACTGCACGACCCGCTGGTTGACCGGGTGATCCTCGGCCAGCAACACGCGCAGGGGCGCCAGGGGGCGGTCGGCCTCGGCCGCACGCGCGCGTCGTTGGGCATCGTGCTCGGTCAGCGAGGCGGCGCGCGTCAGGGGGATCTCGACGGTAAACCGGCTGCCGACGCCCGGCGTGGAGGCGGCTGAAATCCGCCCGCCCATCAGCTCGACCAGCGAACGACAGATCGACAGGCCCAGGCCCGTGCCGCCGAACCGGCGCGTGATGGTGCTGTCCGCCTGGCTGAACCGATCGAACAGACGGGCCGCGTGTTCTGAGGAGAAGCCGACGCCGGTATCCTCGACCCGCAGCGTCAGCTGGGTCAGGCCGTCGGAATCCTCGTCCACCGCAAGGGTGACAGCGACCGAGCCCTGATGGGTGAATTTGATGGCGTTCGACAAAAGGTTGTCGAGCACCTGACGGATGCGGGTGCTGTCGCCGACGAACACGCCGCGCGCATCGGCGTCGCGGCGGATGTCGAAGGTCAGTCCCTTGGCCTCGGCCTTCAGGCGCATGACATCCAGCGGGGCGGCGACGGCCTCGTCCAGATCAAAGGGTCGGCTTTCCAGGTCCAGATGCCCGGCTTCGATCTTGGACACGTCCAGAATGTCGGACACCAGCCGTTCCAACGTCACGCCGGATCGTCCGATCAGGGCCACCATCTCGGCCTGCTCGGGCGTCAGCTCGGTGCGCGACAGGGCGTCGACGATGCCGATCACGCCGTTCAGGGGCGTGCGGATCTCATGGCTCATATTGGCCAGGAAATCGGACTTGGCGCGGTTGGCGGCCTCGGCGGCGGCGGTGGCCTCGCGCAGGGCGCGTTCGGCGGCGACCTTTTCGGTCACGTCGCGCGCGATGCCATAGATGCGGTCGCCCTGGCGATGGGCGCGCCATTCGACGGTGACGTAATGGCCGGCCTTATGGCGATAGCGGTTGATCTGGCCGATGACCGGATCGCCCGGCCGCCGGTTTTCGACCTCGACGATGCTCTGGCGGGTGGCGGCGTGATCGTCCGGATGGATCAGGCGCAACAGGCCCTGGCCCTCGATCTCGTCGGGGCGATAGCCCAACATGGTGAACCACGAAGCGCTGGCCTTGACCACGCGCCCATCCAGCTCGCGCACCACCAGCAGATCCAGCGACACATCGAAGAAGGTGTCCAGATCGACATCGGCTGTGGGGAAGGTCAGGGCCGCAACGGGCGAACAGGTCATTGCGCACTCTCTCGAACTCAAACCCATGTTACGGCGCATCCGTTAAGCTCGCCTTTGCGGCGGGTCGAAAAGAGCCGATGGCGTCGTGCGCCGTCTGAGTTAGGGTCGGCGCATGATCTTGTTCCTCGCCGCGATCGCCATGCTGCAATCCCCGCCATCCGGGGACGGGATCGAATCCCTGACCCTGGCTGAGGATCGGGCCTGCACAGCCGACGGGGCCCTGTGCGTCGGTCTGCACCCGCAGACGCGTGACGGCGAGCTGGTCTTCACTCCGGTTGTCCGAGCGCCTGACGCCCTGCCGGCCGCGCCGAACGGAGCGTCGGGCGAGGTCGAGAATTACAAGCCATGGAATGGCCTGATCCGGCTGGCGGACGGCGGATTCCTGGCCGGGGTCGAGATGGAAAGCCGCAGCATGTATTCCGGCGGCGGGGGACAGGCGACGGAGTTGCGGCTCTATCGGCTGGATGCCGACGGCGAAGCCGGCGCCGCGCCGGTGCTGACCGTGCCGATCCAGGGTTCGCTGATGATCCGCGCCTGCTTCAGCGATGAGGACATGACCCAGCGCGCTGGCGCCTGTCACGACGAATACAGTTTCGCTTCGACCCTGACCGCGAGCGACGCGCCGGATGCGATGCCGGTCCTGACCTATGAGACGACGGCGACGGCCTATCCACGCGGCGCCTCGCGATCCGAGGATTCGCTGGAGAAGCCGCCGCTGAAGCCCGCCGACCTGGTCGCCGCGCGCGATCCGAAATGCAGCGTCATTCGCCGGTTCACCTTTGACGCCAAGGCCGGCGAATACCGGCCGGAAAGCCCGCTGCCCGACTGCTCGGACTACACCACGCCCTAGTAGGCGAAGTCGGCGTAGATCCGCTTCACGTCGCCCTGCCAGGCGCCGTGATACAGGTCCAGCAGGCGCTCGGCCGGGGTGACGCCGCTGTCGGCGATGTCTTCCAGTTCCGACAGATAGCCCCGCTCGTCCACCATCCCGCCCGAGAATTTGGCGCGGTTCTTCAGCCCCTGTTTGGCGATGTTCACCAGGTCCACGGCGATGTCGCGCACCGACCGGCCCGCCACCTCGGCCTTCAGACCCAGCCGGGTCACGTCGCGGCGCAGGCGTTCGTGGTCGGCGATGTCCCAGTCCTTGACCAGGTCCCAGGCGGCAGCTAGCGACGGGGCGTCGTACAGAACCCCGGCCCACAGGGCGGGCAGGGCGCAGATCCGGCTCCACGGTCCGCCGTCGGCGCCGCGCATTTCCAGATAGGCCTTCAGCCGCACCTCGGGGAAGAGGGTGGTCAGGTGATCGTTCCAGTCCTTCAGGGTCGGATATTGGCCGGGCAGGGCGGGCAGTTTGCCGGCCTGGAAATCGCGGAACGACTGGCCCGAGGCGTCGACATAACGGCCGTCGCGCTTGGCGAAATACATCGGCGTGTCCAGCGCATAGTCGGCGTAGCGCTCGAAGCCGAACCCGTCCTCGAACACGAACCCCAGCATGCCCGTGCGGTCGGCGTCGGTGTCCGTCCAGACATTGGCCCGCGCCGACAGGAAGCCGTTGGGGCGACCCTCAGTGAACGGCGAACAGGCGAACAGGGCGGTGGCGATGGGTTGCAGCGCCAGGGAGGTGCGGAACTTCATCACCATGTCGGCTTCGGAATCGAAGTCTAGATTGGCTTGGATGGTGCAGGTGCGCAGCATCATGTCCAGACCCAGGGTCCCGACCTTGGGCATATAGGCGCGCATGATGTCGTAGCGGCCCTTGGGCATGACCGGCACCTGTTCGCGGGTCCATAGCGGGTCGAAACCGGCGCCCAGGAAGCCGAGGCCGATCTGGTCGGCGACCTGCTTGACCTCCATCAGGTGCTGGCCGGTCTCGTTGCAGATGTCATGGATGGTCAGAAGCGGCGCGCCCGACAGTTCGAACTGACCGCCCGGCTCCAGGCTGACGGAGGCGACGAAGCCCTCGCTGTTCCTGCGCTCCAGTCCGATCAGAAAGCCGTTTTCCTCGACGGGCGACCAGCCGAAGCGTTGCAGCCCCTCTAGCATGGCCTTGATGCCGTTCGGGCCGTCATAGGCGGGGCGGGCCAGGGTGGTCTTGTCGAAGCCGAACTTCTCGTGCTCGGCGCCGATTCGCCACTGGTCCTTGGGCTTGATCCCCTTGGACATGGCCTCGATCAGAGCGTCTCTGGAAAGCGGCGCGTTCTCGGCCATCTGTAACCCCTGCTGTCGCGGCTAGATGGCGGCTAAAGCCAAGTTCCTCAAGGGGTGGAATGAAATCCGCTCGTCCCCGCGAAAGCGGGGATCCAGTTTTTCGCCGCACGAACGTCCGAGATGGCCGTAGGCGCATGATGTTGATGGTCATCGCACAAAGCCCTGGGTCCCCGCTTTCGCGGGGATGAGCGGGATTAAAAGTTAGCGTTCCCAATCACCGACGGCCGCCTGCCACAGGGTCATGGCGGCGATGGCGGCGGTGTCGGCGCGCAGGATGCGCGGGCCCAGCGACACGGCGGTGGTGAAGGGCAGGGACCGCAGCCGCTCGCCCTCTTCCGGCGAGAACCCACCCTCCGGCCCGATCAGGATGGACCAGGGGCCTTCGCCTGCGTCGCGCAGGGCCGAGACGGCGGGCGCGCCGCCCGTCTCGTCGCAGAACATCAGCCGGCGTCCGGTTTCCCAGCCGTCCAGCAGGGCGTCCAGCTTGATCGGATCATCGACGACGGGCACGTCCATCCGCCCGGTCTGTTCGGCCGCTTCCTCGGCGATGGCGTCCAGCCGGTCCAGGCGGATGCGGTCGGCGTTGGTGCGTTTTGTCAGGACCAGCCGCACCCGCCGCGCGCCCAGCTCGGCAGCCTTCTCCACGATGGTCTCGACGCGAGCCTTCTTCACCACCGCCACGATCAGTTCCAGGTCGGGACCGAAGGTCTGGGGCCGCACCTGTTCCTCGGCGCGCAGGATCACGCCCTTCTTCAGCACTTCCGCGACCGTGCAGCGCCACTCCCCGTCGCGCCCGTTGAACACCAGCAGATCGTCCCCGGCCTTCAGCCGCATGACCTGGGTCAGATAGCGCGACTGGTCCAGCGTGGGCGCGACGGGAGCGGCGGCTTTCAGGTCGCCGTGAGCATGCAAACGGACCATGGCTTCAATAGTGAAAGCGGCATTGGACAATTTCCAAGCCGGTCTGGGTCGCGCGATAGACTAGGCGATGCTCCTGATCGATCCGTCGCGACCAAAATCCCGCCAATTCACCCTTCAAGGGCTCGGGCTTGCCGGAGCCTGTAAACGGGGTTCGTTGGCATTCCTTGATGAGGGTGTTCAGCTTCTTGAGCGCTTTGCGATCCGTATCCTGCCACTCGGTATATTGAGACCAGGCGCGGGCCGTGAAGAGGACGTTCATTCTTCGATCAGTTCGCGCACCTGGCCGCCACCCGCTTCAAGTTCGGCGATCGAGGCTCGCAGCGCTTCGCGGTTGGCCGGGCTGCGCAGCAGATACTCCGTCTCCTGCCACGAGGCGAAATCCTCCAGCGACATCAGCACCGCCGCCGGCTTTCCGCCTTCGCGCGTGATGATGGTGTAGTCATGATCCGCCGTCACCCGGTCGATGGCCGATGCGAGGTTCTTGCGGAGATCGGTGACGGACATCGCGTTCATGACGACAATGTACGAAGTATCGTACATTGTCGCAAGTGGTGAGTATTAGGCTGTCAGAGCGTCCGCGCGATCAGCAGCTTCATGATTTCGTTCGTGCCGCCGTAGATGCGTTGGACGCGGGCGTCCTTGTACAGCTGGGCGATCGGATATTCGTTCATATAGCCATAGCCGCCGTGGAGCTGGAGCATCTCGTCGATGGTCTCGCCCTGGATGTCGGTGACCCAGTATTTGGCCATGGAGGCGGTGGCGGCGTCGAGCTTGCCCTGCAGATGCAGGCCGATGCAGTGGTCGGTGAAGACCTTGGCGACGGTCAGCTTGGTCTTGACCTCGGCCAGTTTGAACTGGGTGTTCTGGAAGTCGATGACGCGCTTGCCGAAGGCCTTACGCTCCTTGACGTAGGCCAGCGTCGCCTCAAGCCCGCGCTCGGCGGCGGCGACGCCCTGGACGGCGATGTTCAGCCGCTCCTGGGGCAGCTGCTGCATCAGCTGGACGAAGCCCTGGCCCTCGGTTCCGCCGATGATGTTGTCGCCGGGGACCTTCACGTCGTTGAAGAACAGTTCGGAGGTGTCGTTGGCCTCCATGCCGATCTTGTGCAGGTTGCGACCGCGTTCGAACCCTTCCGCGCCATCGGTCTCGACCACGATCAGCGAGGTGCCCTTGGCGCCCTCGGCCGGATCGGTCTTGGCGACCACGATCAGGAAGTTGGCCAGCTGGCCGTTGGTGATGAAGGTCTTGGAGCCGTTGACGACATAGCCGTTGCCCGACTTGACCGCCGTGGTCTTGACGCCTTGCAGGTCCGAGCCGGCGCCCGGTTCCGTCATGGCGATGGCGCCGACCAGTTCGCCCGATTGCAGGCGCGGCAGCCAGCGCTGCTTCTGCTCCTCGGTGCCGTAATGCCAGATGTAGGGCATGACGATCGCATTGTGCAGCGAAATGCCGAAGTGGTCCGCGCCCTTCCAGCCCAGCTGGCGCATCAAGACGACCTCGTGCCGATAGTCGCCGCCGAAGCCGCCGTCCTCTTCCGGCAACGACAGGCCCAAGAGCCCCGCCTCGCCCGCGTCGTTCCACAGCTGTCGCGGCACCGAGGAATCGGCGATCCACTGCTGCACCTTCTCAAGCGGCGCGTGCTCGTCGATCCATTTGCCGACGCTGTCGGAGAAGAGTGTGATCTCTTCTTCACGCATGAAATCGGGATCGGGGCTGCCCAGTACGTTCATCGGTTTCGTCCCTGAGGTTCGCGGGCTTTTGCCCGTCTGGCCGGTAAGAAAAACGGGCCGGCGAGATCGCCGACCCGTTTCGTTGTCAGTCTGAGATCAGAACGCCTCGGCCGGCATGGCCATCAGCACGTCGGCGCCGGTCTTCATCTTCTTCAGATGGGCTTCGGCGTCGGGCAGGATGCGCTCGACGAAGTAGCGGCCGGTCTGAAGCTTGTTGGCGTAGTAGGGGTCGGTCGAACCGGCCTCGACCTGGGCTTGAGCCACCTTGGCCATCTGCGCCCACATATAGGCCAGAGCCGTCAGGCCGAAGACGTTCAGATAGTCGGTCGATGCGGCGCCGGCGTTGTCCGGATTGGCCATGCCGTTTTGCATCAGCCACATGGTGCCGTCCTGCAGCTTGGCCTTGGCGTCGGCCAGGCCGTCGACGAAGGGCTTGATGGCCTCATTGCCGCTGTTTTCGGCGACAAAGGCGTCGATCTCGCCGAACCAGGTCATGATCGCGCGGCCGCCGTTGGCGGGCAATTTGCGGCCGACCAGATCCAGCGCCTGGATGCCGTTGGTGCCCTCGTAGATCATGGTGATGCGGGCGTCGCGCAGATACTGCGAGGCGGTGAAGTGTTCGGTGTAGCCCGAACCGCCGTGCACCTGCATGCCCAGCGAGGCGACGTGGAAGCCCTTGTCGGTCAGATAGGCTTTCAGCACCGGCGTCAGCAGGCCCATGTAATCCTTGGCCTTCTGGGCGACGGCGGCGTCTTCGGACTTCTCCAGGTCTGCGTGAAGCGCGGTCCACAGGATGAAGGCCTGGCCGCCTTCGACGAAGGCCTTGGACTCCAGCAGCATGCGGCGAACGTCGGGGTGGACCATGATGCTGTCGGCCGGGCCGTCCGGGTTCTTCGGTCCGGTCAGCGAACGGCCTTGCAGGCGGTCCTTGGCGAATTCGACGGCGGCCTGATAGGCGGCGGTGCCGATAGCCAGACCTTGCAGGCCTGTGCCGAGGCGCGCCTCGTTCATCACGACGAACATATTGTTCATGCCGCGGCCTTCTTCGCCGATCAGCCAGCCCTTGGCGCCGTCGTACTGCATGACGGCGGTGGCGTTGCCGTGGATGCCCATCTTGTGCTCGAGGCCGGCGCATTCCAGGCTGTTGCGCTCGCCCAGCGAGCCGTCCTCATTGACCAGGAACTTGGGCACGACGAACAGCGACAGGCCCTTGATGCCCGGAACCGCGCCTTCGACGCGGGCCAGCACCGTGTGGATGATGTTGTCGGCGAAGTCGTGCTCGCCCGCCGAGATCCAGATCTTCTGGCCGGTGATCGAATAGGAGCCGTCGCCGTTCGGCACGGCCTTGGTGCGCACCATGCCCAGGTCCGTGCCGCACTGCGGCTCGGTCAGGTTCATCGTGCCCGACCATTCGCCGG
This sequence comes from Brevundimonas sp. SPF441, assembly GCF_009661015.1. Taxonomy (NCBI): domain Bacteria; kingdom Pseudomonadati; phylum Pseudomonadota; class Alphaproteobacteria; order Caulobacterales; family Caulobacteraceae; genus Brevundimonas; species Brevundimonas sp. SPF441. The sequence goes on from NZ_WJWX01000006.1 coordinate 114,650, forward strand.
TCGCCATCTTGGGCAGGTATTTCTGCTTCAGCTCTTCGGAGGCATTGGCGTGGATGCCGGCATAGGCGCCGGCCGTCAGGCCCGGATACATCGAAAAGGCGGCCGAGGCGCCGGCCGTCATCTGACCGAAGGCCGAGGCCACCACGCTGGGCATGCCCTGACCGCCGTAGGCCGGGTCGGCGGCCAGCGCCATCCAGCCGGCTTCGGACATGGCCTTGTAGGCTTCCTTCCAGCCCTTGGGTCCGGTCACCACGCCGCCCTCGGCCCAGTGGCAGCCTTCCTTGTCGCCCGGATTGTTGATCGGGGCGATGACCTCGTCGGCGAACTTGGCGCCTTCTTCCAGGATCTGGCTGACCAGATCCGAAGAGACGTCCTGGAAGCCCGGCTGGTTGGTGTAGCGGTCGATCTCCAGCACTTCATTCAGGATGAAGGTGAAGTCGCGGACAGGCGCCTTGTAGGCCATGGATTACGCTCTTGCTTTGAAGGGGTGGTGGTGGTCGTGGTTGAGACGCGCGCGCAGCAGCTTCTCATAGTCTTCGGCCCCCGGCAGCAGGTCGGGGCGATGTTCGGACAGTTTGGATTCCATCCAGGCGCAGGCCTGTTCGGCCGTCTCGATGGCGCCTTCGATGTCTTCCAGCTGCTGTTTCAGCGCCGCGATCTGGGCGCGGTGCCGCACCAGGGCCACGGCCATCTGATGGACGTTGTGATCCTTCTGATCATAGAGATCCATCATGTCCTGGATCTCCTGAAGGGTGAAGCCGATGCGGCGGCCCCTCAGGATCAGTTTCAGCCGAGCGCGGTCGCGCGCGTCATAGACGCGGGTCTGGCCCTTGCGCGCAGGGGTCAGCAGGCCCTTGTCTTCATAGAATCGCAGGGCGCGCGCCGTGGCGCCGAACTCGCGGCACAGCTGGCGAATGGAATAGGTGCGGTGGTCGTCGGCGGTGGCCATACGCCTTCATAACTTGACGTGCGCGTAAAGGGAAGAGGCTTACGCGCACGTAAGGGTAAGCTTTTATCTCTTGCTGACGATCAGGCATGAAAAAGCCCGGAGCCTGGGGGAGGCTCCGGGCGCAAACGCCGGACTGCAGGGGGGAGAGGGGTCCGGCGTTCGATCTCTTTCAATCAGGCCCTGCAGCAATCAGGCTCTGCGGCGGCCCAGCAGCACCGGGACGGTGATGGCCAGCAGGACGGCGTTGACCGCCGCCAGTCCGAAGTCCTGGCTCAGCGCATGGATCGTCATCATCGTCGCTTCCATGACGATCAGGCCGACCGCCGCCGTCAGCAACAGGGGGCGACCCACTCGCCACGAGATCAGCGGGCTCAGCACGCCCATGGCCAGAACGATCTCGACCACGCCCAGGCCGCGCACCATGTTCTCGGGCGCGATGGCGGGCCAGCCCATCAGATTGATCAGGTTGGTCATCGGCTCGGTCAGCTTGGCGTAGCCGGCGGCGATGAAGAACATCGCGATCCAGCCCTGCAGCGTCCAAAGGGCGATGTTGGCGTAGGCGGCGCGGTTGCGCGACGGCGCGGTGGGGAAGGTCGAGGTGGTCATCGGGGAGGACGCCTGAAGGTCATGAACGGCTGCGATCCGGTCTTGGGGCGTTCCCCGGGGAGCCGTTCGCGGAAGCCTATATAGCGGCGCTTCAGAGCGTTGTCATCATGCGATGACATCAACTGATGACATCAGCTGATGACTTTCTGTTACGGGCCGGGGGCATTGGGCCGATTCCCAATGCCCCACAAGGCTTTGCGACGCGCGATTTCAGTCTTCGGGCTGCGGCCCCGGCGTCTGGACGATCAGGTCGCCGGGCTGGCAATCCAGTTCGCGGCACAGGGCGTCCAGGGTCGAGAAGCGCACCGCGCGGGCCTTGCCGGTCTTCAGGATCGACAGATTGGCCAGGGTGACGCCGACGCGGTCGGACAGTTCGGTCAGGGACATCCGACGTTCGAGCAGCAGCCGGTCCAGTTGGATCATGATCATGGCGCGCTCCTCAGACCGTGGTCAGCTGTTCGTCGCGCATGGCCGACCCCTGCCGGAACACCTCGGCCAGGATGAAGACCACCAGAATGCCCAGCCAGGATCCCAGGTCGAAGTCGTAGTCGGACGGTGACTGGCCGATGCTCTGCGGGGCGACGAAGACCAGCAGCAGCGCCGTCAGCTGAATGCCGATCAGGCCGAGACCCACGCCTTGCAGTCGTTTGACGTTGGCGAACTCGAAGGCGTCGCCCTGATTGACCGACAGCAGGATGCGTCGCAACCGGTTGATGATCCACCAGGTGAAGCCGCAGGCCATCGCCGCGCCGAGGAAGGTCAGGCGACCTGTCCATTGCAGGGTGTTGCTCGGATCCGCGTTCGCGCCCTTCAGCCCGTCGATCAGGCCTGCGCCGAAGCTGGGCACGATCAGGGTGAACAGGAAGACCAGGATCGTCGCGACAGCGCCGATCATCACGAACACATTGACGAAGCCCAGCAGCCAGCGCAGGGCGCTGGCGACGGAATATTTGCCGATCATCTTCATCTCGAAAGCCCTTCCATTCGGGTCGCCCTCCGCGACCGCCTTGGTGACTATCGATATGGATTTATCGATAAACGGGCAAGAACATTATCGATAAACGAGATGAAGCTTTCGTAAGGTTCGGCGTCAGGCCGTGAAGCCCCAGGCCAGACGCGCCGCCTCCAGTCGATCCAGCTTGGCTTGGAAGGGCGTCCAGTCGTCGGCGTCCGCGATGGCGGCCCAGATGGCCTCGACCTCGTCGATCAGCATCTCCTCCGGTTCGCGCGCGGCGAACATCGGGTGTTCCAGCCGTTCGATCCGGTCGGGCTCGTGTTCCATCAAGGCGAAGCGGAAGGCGTCGAAGGCCTCGCCCTGATACCGTTTCGCGCGCGGTCCCGACAGGGCGCGGGCCGAAGAGGCGAAGCCCCCGAACCAGTCGAAGAACAGCGGCTCCCACCGCAGCGCCGCGCCGCCTTCGCGAAGCAGGGCCAGGGTCGTATCGACCAGCCGCTGATCCGCCGCCTCGCCCAGGCTGTGGACGCCCAACCGCATCAAGAACGCGGCGCGCAGTTCGCGGATATAGGCGGGACCGAAGCCGTTCAGCGCATCGGTCAACGGCTCGACCTCGGCGACCAGTTTCAGACAGCCGGCCAGTTGCGTCAGGTTCCAGAACACCGCCTCAGGCTGACGCGCGAAGGCGTAAAGGCCCGTCTGGTCGAAATAGGCGGCGGTGAAGGCCGGATCGTATTCAGGCAGGAACCGCCAGGGGCCATAGTCGAAGCTCTCGCCCGTGACGTTCAGATTGTCGGTGTTCAGAACCCCGTGCACGAAGCCGGCAGCGATCCAGCGGGCGGTCAGTTTCGCCGAGACCTCGACAACTGCCCGCAGCAGACCGGGCGCATCGCCGGCAGCCACGTCCGGATGATACAGGCTGCGCACGTGTTCGATCAGCGCCTCGATCTGGTCCTTGCGCCCCAGATAGGCCGCGCGCTGGAACGTCCCGAACCGCACATGGCTGTGCGACAGTCGCACGAGCACGGCCGACCGCGTCGGCGACGGCTCGTCTCCGCGCTCCAGCGCCTCGCCGGTCTCGATCAGCGAAAAGGCGCGGCTGGTCGGGACGCCTTGCGCCTCCAGCATCGTCGCCGCCAGCACCTCGCGCACCCCGCCCTTCAGCGTCAGCCGACCATCGCCCCCACGCGACCAGGGCGTCTGGCCGGTGCCCTTCGTTCCCAAATCCATCAGCCGACCCGAGGCGTCGCGCATCTGCGCCGCCAGGAACCCGCGCCCGTCGCCCAGATCGGGATTGTAGTGACGGAATTGATGTCCGTGATAGCGCATGGCGATCGGACCGGGCTGTCCCGGCAGGGGCTCGAACCGCCCGAACGCCGCGATCCATTCCGCCTCGCTCAGCCCCTCCAGCCCGACCTCGGCGGCCGCGCGGTCGTTACGAAACCGCAGGATCGTCTGAGGAAAATCTGCGGCCTGAACCGCATCGGCATAGTCCGCGCCCAAATCAAAAAAGCGCGGTTCGGGGCGGTAGGCGGGGGAGACGGGCATGGCAGTCTAGGTGCGGCGGCCGCGCCTATTTCGCAAGTCGTCTTACGGCGACGGTTGGGGTTGAACCTTCTTCCGGGTTCCGTATTCTTGTGCCCAGAGATCAGGTCGCTCCGCGCGGCCAGGCTGGCGCGCTCGACACTCGAGCGACGAATCCGGTCCGACGCCCGTCGATAACCTGGCGTCACGACGAAACTTCCGTTCGCTTGGAGGCCGCCGTGGCGCGCAAACTGACACTCGATTTCCTCAAGACCGAGGCCGCATCCGGCTCGGCCCTGGCGCTGGCCGCCATCGCCGCCGTGGCGATCGCCAACTCGCCCTGGTCGGCCGACTATTTCGCCTGGCTGAAGAGCTACCACGTCTTGCAGATCGGCCCGATCCGGCTGGAGGAGACGATCTCCGACTGGATCAAGGAAGGTCTTATGGCGATCTTCTTCCTCGTCGTGGGGCTGGAGATCAAATACGAGATCGTGCGCGGCGAACTCAGCGACCCGAAGAAGCTGGCGACGCCTGTGCTGGCGGCGCTTGGCGGCATGGCGGGGCCCGCGGCGGTCTATCTGCTGCTGTCCGGCGCCATCGGCGCGCCGCATGCGGGCTGGCCCATTCCGCTGGCGACCGACATCGCCTTTGCGCTGGCCATCTTCGGTTTTGTCGGCAAGGGCTTGCCCTCGTCGTTGCGGGTCTTCCTGCTGACCCTGGCCATCGTCGACGACCTTGGGGCTATCGCCCTGATCGCCGTGCTGTTCAGCGAGGGCGCGAACTGGACGCCGCTGTTCTGGGCGCTGGGCGCGCTGGCCGTCGGTGCGGTCGCGGCGCACCGCATCCGCATCCCTGCGCCCTTCTGGGTGCTGGGGTTCGCCCTGGTCTGGTATCTGACGGTGCTGTCGGGCCTCAGCACCTCCCTGACCGCAGTGGCCTTCGCCATGATCGTGCCGATCAAGGGGCGCGCCGAAGACGGTCAGAGCCCGCTGAAGGAGGCGATGCACGATCTGCATCCGTGGAACGCCTTTTTGGTCCTGCCGCTGTTCGCCTTCGCAAAGGCGGGCGTCTCCTTCGCCGGCCTGTCGATGGAGCAGGCGTTCGCGCCCCTGGTCATCGCCATCGCGCTGGGCCTGTTCTTCGGCAAGCAGATCGGCGTCCTTGGCGCCGCCTGGCTTGCCTCCGCGCTGAGGATCGGCGCGCGGCCGACGGGCGCCAGCTGGCTGCAAGTCTACGGCGTCTCCCTGCTGTGCGGGGTCGGTTTCACCATGAGCCTGTTCATCGGCGTCCTGGCCTTCCCCGGCGCGGTCGATTCGCCCGAACAGGTCGAGGTCAAGCTGGGCGTCATCGGCGGTTCGATCCTGTCCGCGATCGCGGCGGCCCTGGTGCTGGGTTTCGCCGGTCGCGGCCGTGAGATCGACCCGGCCGCCTTGCAGCCCGAGGTGGAGCCTCTAGGGCCGAAAGACGGGCAAAAACTGACCTAGCGTCAGCGTTTTCTGTCGCTTCCTCGACACACAAAGGCGAATCCACGGCGAAAAATGGTCGCGGGTAACAACGCTCGCTTGTCGGTCGCCCCGAACCGCGCTTAGCCTGTCCCTAACGAATGATCCCCCACGTAGGGGACGTCGAGGGAACAGGAAACGCTGCGATCGCCAATGGCGTCGCGGCTTCAGCCGGGAGGACGCCTATGCGCCGCAATCTTCAACTCAGGACCACTGTGTCCGCCGCCGTCATGGGCGCCGCTGTCATGGGATTCGCCGGCGTCGCCGCCGCGCAGGAAGCCCCGGCGACCGTCGACGACATCATCGTCACTGCCCAGAAGCGTGAGCAGAGCCTGCAGGACGTGCCGATCGTGGTCACGACCCTGTCGCAGGAACTGCTGGACGGCGCGGGCGTGCAGGACATCAAGGATCTGCAGATCCTGACGCCCGGCATGACCGTCACCTCGACCCAGTCGGAAGCCTCCACCACCGTGCGCATCCGCGGCGCCGGCACCGTCGGCGACAACCCCGGCCTGGAAAGCTCGGTCGGCGTCGTGATCGACGGCGTCTATCGCTCGCGCAACTCGGTCGGCTTCGGCGACCTGGGCGAACTGAGCCGCATCGAGGTCCTGAAGGGCCCGCAGGGCACCCTGTTCGGCAAGAACACCTCGGCCGGCGTCATCAACATCATCACCGAGCGCCCCTCGTTCGATCCCTCGATCGCGGGCGAACTGACCGGCGGCAACTTCGGCGCCATCGGCGGTTCGGTCTCCGTCACTGGCGGCCTGACCGACCAGATCGCCGGCCGCCTGTTCGTCGCGCACCGCGAGCGTGATGGCTTCTACGACGTCAACAACGGCGACGGCCCCAACACCCGCAAGGATGACCAGACCCAGGACTACTGGACCACGCGCGGCCAGCTGCTGATCCTGCCCAGCGACGACGTCTCGGTGCGCCTGATCGCCGACTACACCAAGCGTGAGGAATACTGCTGCGTCGCCGTGCAGACGCGCGTCGGCCCGACCCAGGCCTTCATCGCCGCCCTGACCGCGCCGAACGGCCCGGGCCAGCGTCCGCCGGTCGCCGGCTTCGGCACGGTGCCCTTCTCGCGTCTGGCCTATTCCAACCGCGAGACGCCGCAAGAGATCGAGGACATGGGTCTGTCGGCGGAAGCGACCATCGACTTCCCCAGCATCAACGCCACCCTGACGTCGCAGACCTCGTGGCGCGACTGGTCGTTCCAGCAGGGGATGGACCTCGACTACACCGGCGCCGACATCCTGTACCGCGCCAACGACGGCTCGAACGGCTACGGCGTCGATAACCTGACGCAAGAGTTCCGCCTGGCCGGCACGTCGGACAAGCTGGATTGGTTGGTCGGTCTGTTCGCCACCAAGGAAGGCGTCTACCGCGACGACAGCTATGTCTATGGCTCGGACTACAACGCCTTCGCCTCCCTGCTGCTGACGGCGTCCCTGCCGGCGGCCGTGGGCGGCCCCAGCCCGTCGCGCCTGGGCTGCTTCACCAATCCGAACGGCTTCCTGGTCGGCACCGCCGGCGCGGCCGCGGGCCAGCCGCTGTGCGTGATCGGCGCGGTGCCGCCCAGCGCGGCCGCCCCGACCTTCGGCGTCGGCAAGGCCTATGAAGACCACTATTCGCAGCGTTCGGAATCGGTCGCTGTCTTCACCAACAACACCTACCGGGTGACCGAGGCCTTCGATATCAACCTGGGTCTGCGCTACACTTATGACAGCAAGCGCCTGCTGGGCATCCAGGACAACCTGGGCACCAACGGCGCGGCCTGCGGCGGCGCCCTGGCCAATCAGAACCCGGCCAACCGCACCGTGTCGCCGATCCCCGGCACCGCCAACGTCGCCACGCCGGCCGCTGCGCTCGGTCTGTTGTGCCTGCCCTGGTCCAACCCGCAGTACGACGGTCGCCGGCTCCAGGAGAAATTCAGCGACACCGACCTGTCGGGCACGATCAAGGCGTCCTACCGCTTCAATCCGTCGATCATGGTCTATGGCTCGTATGCGCGCGGCTACAAGGGCGCGGGCTACAATATGGACCGGGTGCAGACGGGCGTGACGCCGGACGCCTCGCTGTTCTTCAAGGCCGAGACCGTCGACAGCTATGAGGCGGGCGTCAAGACGACCCTGTTCGACCGCACCATGCTGCTGAACGTCACCTACTTCGACCAGAAGTTCGAGAACTTCCAGCTGAACACCTTCCTGGGCACCGCCTTCGTGGTGGAATCGATCCCGGAACTGACCTCGCGCGGCGTCGACGCCGACATGGTCTGGTTCACCCCGGTCGAGGGCCTGAGCTTCCAGGGCGGCGTGACCTACACCGACGCCAAATACGGCCAGTTCGGCGCCGGCGACCTGTCCAGCCCCGGTCGCTTCCCGCAGCTGTCGCTGCTGCCGGGCGCGCGTGCGTCCTTCGCTCCGGAATGGTCGCTGACCGGCGCCCTGGCGTTCGACCGCGAACTGGGCGGCGGCCTGCGCGGCGGCTTCAACCTGTCGGCCAAATATTCGACCGAATACAACACCGGCTCGGACCTGCTGCCGTACAAGAACCAGGACGCCTTCACCGTCGTCAACGGGCGGGTCTCGATCGGTTCGGCCGACGAACGCTGGACGCTGGAGGTCTGGGGCCAGAACCTGCTGGAAGAAGAATACACCCAGGTCGGCTTCGCCGCGCCGCTGCAGGGGACGGCCTTCACCAACACCACGACGCCGCAAGCCAACGGCACCTTCTACAACCAGGCCACCGACACAGCGACCTACAACGCCTACCTCGGCGCCCCGCGCACTTACGGCGTGACGCTGAAGGTCAAATACTGATCGCCGGCCTTCGAGGCTGACCGACCAAGGGCCGACCGGGAAACCGGCCGGCCCTTTTTCGTAGGCGCGAAGGTCAAGGGTCGTGGCTGTCCGGTCTCGAAGGCGGCCCGCCATGCGTCCTCAATTCGCCGCAGCTTTGGCGGGGCGTCTTCTCGCCTCCGTGATGATGAAACGCCAAACGCAAACAGGGGGGACATGCAGACCCCCCCCTGTCGCCGTTTCTCAAGTCGTTCTGGAGATCAGAAGGCTTGGATGTTGACGGTCAGCTGGCCTTCATAGGCGCCGGCGAGCAGCGACTTGGACGGAACGGGGATGTTCACGTTCAGGGCCATGGCCGACTTCCAGGCGCCGTGGCTGGCGCTGGTGGAGTTGGCGTTGGCGGCCAGGTTG